>NZ_MVKA01000002.1:0-206792 GCF_002042905.1 Geobacillus sp. LEMMY01 | reverse complement strand
GCTGTCCTTAGTACGAGAGGACCGGGATGGACGCACCGCTGGTGTACCAGTTGTCCCGCCAGGGGCACCGCTGGGTAGCTATGTGCGGACGGGATAAGCGCTGAAAGCATCTAAGCGTGAAGCCCCCCTCAAGATGAGATTTCCCACCGCGTGAAGCGGGTAAGATCCCTCGAAGATGACGAGGTCGATAGGTCCGAGGTGGAAGCGTGGCGACACGTGGAGCTGACGGATACTAATCGATCGAGGGCTTAACCTAGCAAGAAAAGTGGAGGCCGCCCGCTTATCGGCGAGGTGCGCTGGAGGGCCTGCGAGGAGGCTCGAACCAAGCAAAGCTTGGTTCTGCGTGGGTGGTATCACAGGAGCGTAAGCAATGTGTCGCCGCCGCAGCAGGACCGAAGCGTCGCGAGCCGATGGCGGCTGGAACTAGACAGTACGAAAAGTGGAAGCGCCGCGATTAGCTCTCGAAGCCAAATGTTCTTCACCCGCAGGGGTGCTTGCACCCCGAGGGGGAAGGTTATTTGGCAGAAGAGAGCTAGGCGCTGGAACTGGACAAAGAAAAGCGCAGGCGAGCGGCTTCTTCCAACGGTTATCTAGTTTTGAAGGAATGAATTTTTCTCATGATGCGGAAGTAGTTCAGTGGTAGAACACCACCTTGCCAAGGTGGGGGTCGCGGGTTCGAGTCCCGTCTTCCGCTTTTCCATCATGCGCTCGTAGCTCAATTGGATAGAGCATCTGACTACGGATCAGAAGGTTAGGGGTTCGAATCCTCTCGAGCGCGTTTATTAACTAACTTCAAAAAAGGTATTGACAAAAAAACAATTAGCGATTATATTTTTATTGCAGTCGTTTCTAAGACAAGTCCTAATGATATTGATCATGCGGGTGTAGTTTAATGGTAAAACCTCAGCTTCCCAAGCTGAAGTCGTGGGTTCGATTCCCATCACCCGCTTTCCTTTTATTTTTATTGTGTAATCGGAGAGATCCCCGTTTTAAAGCGGGGATATTAGAGTGTGATCCGTATCATGTCCCAGTAGCTCAGCTGGATAGAGCAACGAGCAAAGTCATCTTCGAAATGGCTACGAGTTGTCCCGACGCACCAAGCTTCCTTGAGTAGGCTTGTAGAGGAAGGGACAGCGGGAATATTGGGGTGTCCTGTTGATTATGTCCCAGTAGCTCAGTTGGATAGAGCAGCGGCCTTCTAAGCCGTCGGTCGGGAGTTCGAGTCTCTCCTGGGACGCCATTTCCATACGAAAAGAACGCGCAAAAGGCGCTGGAACGAAGTTCTCCGATCGCCAGGAAAGAAGATTGATTCCATGTGCGAGAGGGGAATTTTTTATTTGGTTATAAGAGCCGACAGTGGGAATATTGGAGTGTTCTGTCGATGATGTCCCAGTAGCTCAGCAGGATAGAGCAACGAGCAATGACTTCTATGAACCCGCTACGAGTTGCCCCGACGCATCCATCTTCTCGAGTAAGCTTGTAGAGGAAGGGGCATCGGCCCTAAGCCGTCGGTCGGGAGTTCGAGTCTCTCCTGGGACGCCACTTACATACGATTCGTTCGGGTTAAAATCCTCAAAACCCTTGATACGACCGCGTTTGCGGTCGTTTTTCATTTTTTGGGAATCCCGAAAAAAAACGATAGGATCCGAAAAAATTTTGCACGAATTTTGCACCGTGATCACAAGGCATTATAGAGTTCCACCATGGTTTGATCTACCTGCCGCGATTCTTTTTGTTCCTTCTCGTCTATGATGTGAGAGTAGAAATCTTCATCTGAAAGAGCGTGCAAACGTTCCGAAAGAATGTGCAAAATCCAGAATAATCCGTAAAAATTTTGCACATGATTTCCGAATCCTCCTGAAATAATTTGAAAAAGGGATTCTGAAATAATGTGCTAATTTACATTAAGATATTATGAAGAGAATGTTAATTATATTTGTATTATAATTACAAATATTGAATAAAAAATGATTAGTGTTATTATTTGTATTGAAGGAAATCCTCCTCATCCAGATATAGGCGATTATGGAGACCCTGACAAAAGAGAATGGAAACAGTATATATTATCCTGATACAAATGAAGAAAGTGTGATGAGGTGTCCATTAAAAAAGGAGAGATTAATATATGCTAAGTAGTTTTTTTGCTTCGGTTCTTCTTGGCTTATCTTTATCAATTCCGATTGGTCCTATTAACATAGAAATGGTGAAGCGGGGAATAAAGTACGGATTTTTTCATTCATGGGTTGTCGGATTGGGAGGAATGTCAGCGGATATTGTACTAATGTTTGCCATCTTTTTTGGCTTATCCGTTTTTTTAACAAAATCTGTTGTACAGCTCATCATGTGGTTTTCTGGTTTCTTAATTTTGTGTTATTTGGGTTATGATAGCATAAAGGAGGCATTTAAAAAGGTTGAAATAACCGGAGAGGTTAACAAAGAAGGTTTATTCAAATCATATCTTTCTGGCTTCTTTATAGCTATATCGAATCCACTTAATATTGTTTTTTGGGTTAGCATCTATGGATCTGTATTAGCGATGGAATTGAATTCTATTGAAAGGTATCATGCACTTGCTAAAAGTAGTGCGATATTTCTGGGGATCGCATTATGGGATTTTACAGTAGCACTCTCTGTACATTTGGGAAGAAAAATGATAAGTCAAAAGTGGCTAAAATGGTTATCTGTTGCTGCAGGGATTTCTTTGATTGGATTTGGTATAAGCTTTGGATATAGAGCCTTTAAAACGTTTCTACATATGATATAAGTTTCGGTATCTAAAATCGTTATGATATACGGTACATCTCTCCGAAGCAATCTCTTTATTGACAGGGAGAGTATTTAATGTATCAAGCCATAAAAATAAAAGCCTCCTTTTGGTTTACATCTCACATTTCGCACCCTGACAGGGTAGAAAGAAAGGATTTTTTATTTCGTTTTTCAGGCAGGTCCATTCATCCTTGAAATATCAATAATTTTGTGATGTGCTTGTTATCCCTTCTGGGGGGACGCCATTTACATACGAAAGGAACGCACGAAGTAGCGTGAAAAAAGTCTCCTATTGCGAGCGCCGGATCAGAGGGCGCTGTGATAGGAGACTTTCGTTTTTGATTAAACATATACGGCGAAATCGCACGGAAATAAATCTCCTATCGCGGTTTAGCTGAATTGTGATGGGAGATTTTTTTCTTCCGTAGGCAATAGAACCTCTATTTGTCTGGGCCGGGCTTGCCGACCTTTCTCTCTTTTGGCATCGCACGCTTACTGCGATCGCAGAAGCATTTTTTCGTTAATGGAACAGCTGTGTTTTGTCTTGCAAATGAAAACAAATTGAAACGTTCCTTTCCGCGAAAGTTTGTTAAAATATATAGAATAGAAATAAAATCATAAAACGTGCCATACAATGAACATGCATGGCAAATATACGAGTCAGGTGATCGACATGGGGTTTGAACAGCAACTTGTTCATAAAACATTTTACGAGACGTTGATCGAGGCGGGAGAACGCGACGTTGTCAGCGCGCTTGGCGATATTTTTTTCACGGCGCATCGGGATGGCGCTGATTTGTCGTCGATTCGCTTTGCCCAAGGGGAAGTGTATTTCCACCGCCGCGATTATGAGGCGGCGATCTTTAAATGGGAACAAGTCCATCACGACGATTTGCGCCCGTGGGCGCAAAAAAACATCGCCGACAGCTACTATGAGCTTGGGCGGCTCGAGCTGGCCGAGGAGCTGTACCGTTCGATTGAGACGGCAAGCGAAACGTTGCATGCGGAAATCATTTTGCGTCTGTTTTCGCTCTACCGTGAGTTGGGGGAAAAAGCGAAAGCGGATGATATGATTAAGCGCGGCGTGACGTTGTATCCGGATTATCCGAACATGACCGAATGGGCGCGCGCCTTTTTCGAGGAGCAAGGTGATTGGGAAAGCGCCGTCGAGCTTGCTTTAGGAGAGGCGGTGCGGACGTCGGCGCGCCGCTGGGCGGACATCTTGACCGGTTATGTGGAACAAGGACATGCGCGAACGATGGCGCCTGCGCGGTTTTCACGCTGCCTGGCGCTGTTGTACGAAACGGATCGCGTGAAGTTTGAACGGCTTGTGCAGGCGCTATGGAACGGTTATCGGGATGGAGACCTCTATTTTTCGTGGCTCGCGGAGTGGAACCGCCTCTATGACGAGTTGGCGATCGGCCGCGACTACGACTGGAAGCGAATTCCCGACCTTTTAGGGGAAGCCTATGCGGGATTGATGAAAGGGCCGTACCGATTGAAAGAGTTGGTGGAAGTTGTTCCACCGCTTGTCAAAAGCTGGGCGAGTTTAGCCGACGGTCCGGAGACAGCGGTGGCCGCGGCTGCCGTGTTGGCGTGGAGTGAGAAATTTCCTGAGGCGTTTGAAGAAGATACGGTCAACGACGCCGCTAAGCGGCTCGTCCATGCGAAACGGCAAGCTGGGGAAGCGGGTGTGTCGCTATTTGAAGAAATTGCCGATTGGGCGGAAGAGCAGCGGGCGGGCTCGCATTTCCGCTTCCTCTGGTTCGTGCGGCAGCTGTCCGATTCGCGGACGCATTTCATTTTGGTCGCTGGGGCGTCACGCCATGAGCGGTTGGCGTTTTTGCGGACGTTGGTCGGGGAGGCAGCGTTGGCGGCGCCGTCTGCGCCGGTGCTTGCGTGGAGAAACGGCGGGGAGATGGAAGTCGCGAAAATCAGCGACGACCAGTTTACCGTTTTTTCGAGCATTGACGAATTTCAACAGGCAACGGGCGGCCGCGGAAGCCGGTTTCCCGATGATGTCGTTATCGAGTGCAGAGCACCGTTTTCACTCGTGCCGCAAGGGATTGTCTTGTTGGATATCGGCCCGCTCGGCGGGCGCGCTTCATCCGACCATGAAGCGCTTGTGTCGTTTTCGCTTGCTGATAGCATTCTTTTTCTTCTCAACGGCGAGGATCCGTTTTCTAGCGCCGATGAACAGTTGATGCTGCAGCTTCGCGAGCGGGCGCCGTCTGCGCCGATGTACGTTTTGCTTCCTCCGGGCGACGGGATGGTGGATGAAGAGGAGACGGCGAGAATCGTTGAGGAAGTGGAAGCGCACGTTCGTACGATCGTTCCGGAAGCCAATGTCATGGTCTATTCGCCGCATGCGCCAAGCCGCAAGCAGCAACAAGCCCTCGTCGGCTGGCTTGAGGAGATGCGCCGCTGCGTGTCCCCTGTCCGCCGCGAGGAAGCGATTTTAACGACGATCCGCCAGTTCATCGCTCATTTGTTCCGGCAGCGGGCCGAGGCGGAAAGCCGACTGGCGGAGCTGGTCGTATGGAAAAAAGAAATGGCGGCCAAACTCAGCGGCGCCATTCATCAGCTTGGCGACCTGCAAGAGGAGAAAACGGCCAAAACGGCAAAGTCGTTCCGCACCGTCTTGGCGGAAATGCGGGGCGAGCTGTCAGCGGCGATTCCCGATCTGTTGCGCAACATGGCGGATCTTGTGAGCGAAGACAGCGATTTTTCCCGCTTGCATCTTGAACTGAACGACAAAGCGAACGAACGGCTTCGCGCTTATCTCGATGAAGAGGCGCTGCCAAAGCTGCGCCGCGCCATGGAACAGTGGATTGCAGCGACGGAAGACGAATTCAACGAATGCCAGGTGTTTTTGCATGAAATGGGCGAAGGGTTTAACGCCATGTTCGGCGAGGAACGGCTCAAGCTCGAATGCGACTTTCGCATTCTCGCCGATTGGCGGCGCGATACGGATCGGTTGATCAGCGGGGTGCAAGTGGGCAAGGTGAACTTTTTCTTGCGGAGAACGCCAAGCCAGCTGCTGTTGAAAGGGGCGGGCAAACTGCTCGGTGCCTTTGCGCAAAACAAGGCGATGCTGGCGCAAAAGTATAAGCAGTTCATCCAGGCGCAAGATTACGCTGAGGTGGTGGAGGCGATCATCCAGCAGTTGCTACTGCCGTTTGAATGGTTTGCCAAATCGCTTGAACGCGACGTTACCCAATTTTTCCATTCGCCATTAACGGCGCTCGATGAAACGTTGAAACGGCTGGAGCTGGAGATCGCTGCCCAGGAAGGCGAGCTCAAACATATGCGCAAAAACCCTGAGGCGTACCGCGACCCGCTCGTGCTCTTTGGCATTCGTTTGCGGCAATGCGAGCAGCTGGCGCAGGCGGCATCTGCCGCTGTGCACTTGCTGCAGGACGAAAACAAACCAATCAGTTCGGTCTAATGGTTCCGTGCGGAACCGTGCTTGAACGGAATAAGGCTGCGTCAACGGTCGGGTCTGGCCGCTCGTTTGGCGCAGCCTTATTGTTTAGAGCTGGCAAAACCGATTACGACAGTTCGAATGCCCAGTTGCCATTGCGGAAAATCGGCTCGCGCTTCCCGTCTTTCGTCACGCCGTCAATGTTCAGCTCAGCTGAGCCGATCATAAAGTCGACGTGGACGAGGCTGTCGTTGACGCCGCGACGGTCGAGTTCGTCTTTGGACAACGACGCGCCGTTTTCGATATTGGTCGGATACGCCTTGCCGAGCGCCAAATGGCAAGCGGCGTTTTCGTCAAACAGCGTGTTGTAAAAAATGAGATTGGACAGCGACACCGGCGATTGGTGCGGCACGAGGGCGACTTCCCCGAGGCGGCGCGCCCCGTCATCGGTGTCAAGCAAATGCTTAAGCGTCTCATATCCTTGTTCGGCGCTGAAGTCGACGACTTGACCGTCTTTGAAAGTGAGCGTAAACCCATCGATCACGTTGCCGTTGTAATTGAGCGGCTTCGTGTTGCGCACCGTGCCGTTGACGCCGTCTTTATGCGGCATCGTAAACACTTCTTCGGTCGGAATGTTTGGATTGAAGCGCACGCCGCTTTGGCTGGTCGCCGCGCCGCCGTGCCAGACGTGGCCGTCGACGAGCTCGACCGTGAGATTGGTGCCGGGCGCTTCGTAAACGAGCTGTTTGTATTGCTTGTTGTTTAAGTAATCGACGATGCGGGCGAGCCGATCGTTATGTTCGCGCCAGGCAGCGATCGGATCGTCATGATCGATGCGGGTGATGCGGAAAATCGCTTCCCATAATTTGTCGATGGCTTCTTCATCACGCAGATCGCCAAATACTTTTTGCGCCCAAGCCGGCGTGGGGACGGAAATGAGCGACCAGCAGTTCCGATCGGCCATAATGGCGCTTCGGTAGTTGGCGAGCGCTTGAGCCGCTGTTTTATTGGCGGTCGCGATCCGCTTTGGATCGACGTCTTTTAACAAGTCAGGATTCGGGGCGTAAATGGATAAAAAGGCAGCGCCTTGTTCGGCGAGTTCTTCCATCGCTCTCGCCCGCCACATCGGATACTCGGAAAACGCTTCCTCAGGGGCGTGTTGAAATTTGATGTATGTAAGCGCCTCGTCGTTCCACTCGACATACACGTGCTTCGCCCCGGTTTCGTACGCGGTTTTGGCGATTTTGCGGACGAGCGGCGCCGCCTCGAGCGGGGCGTTGACGAACAGCGTTTGCCCGGGCTGAATGTTCACGCCCACCTTCACCGCCAGCTCGGCATATTTGTTTAATTCGTTTTCCCAACGATCCACTTCGGTCACTCCTTTTTTTGGTGTCAAGTCCACTTTAATACAATGTTGTTCCCTTTGGCAACTTTCATACAGCCCGGCCGCTGGAATAAACGACATACCATGATCATAAAAGTAATAATAAAAGAGAAGACAGCAGGAAGGGAAAACGATTGGACAGCAGCGCCGGCATTGTCGTCTCCGCACGATGGCAATGCCGGCTTTTTCTACGAAAGGGGGGATGGCTGGAAGAGAAGGAGAGCACGGAGCGATGGCGGCCAAGCGAATGATACAACGGGGAGGAGAAACGATGAATGGCATCATTTTGGCGGAGCTCGTCCTTTACTGTTTGGTCATTGCGGCGCTTGGATATCGGTACGGAAGAAGAGAGATGAGCCACTCCGATTTTTTGCTTGGCGGAAAAAAACTTCCCGGTTGGGCGCTCGCGTTTTCCGAGCGGGCGACAGGCGAATCGGCATGGCTGCTGCTTGGCTACACCGGGTTTGTGTTTGCGAGCGGGCTTTCTGCCATTTGGGTGGCCGTCGGCATTGTCATCGGCATTGTGTGCGCCTGGCTCTTTTTGGCGGACCGTTTCCGCCAAGAGGCAGAGCGACATGGAGCGCTGACTTTGCCGGGCTATTTAGCCAAGCGGTTCGGCGCCCACGGGCGAACGATTTTGTGGCTTTCGACGGTCCTTATTTTCAGTTTTATGATGTTTTACTTTAGCGCGCAAATCGCCGGTGCGGGCAAGACGTTGTTTGCCGTGTTTCATATCGATCCGAAGCTTGGCATGGTCATCAGTGTGGCGATTGTCATCATTTTGTCGTATACCGGCGGCTTTGTCAGCGTCGTTTGGACGGATATGATTCAAAGTGTGCTTATGCTGGCCACGCTCGTCATTTTGCCCATTGTGGCGCTCGTGGAAATTTACAGCGGCGGGCTGTCGATCAGCGCGGCGCTTCATCAGGCCAAACCGGGCCTCGACTCATGGACGGGCGGGGCAGCCGGTTTTGCGCTCGGGCTATTGTTGTTTAACAATTTTGCCTGGTTTTTCGGCTATCTTGGCGGCCAGCCACAGTTGAGCGTTCGCTTCATGGCACTAAAAGACACCCGCGAGGCGAAAACGGCGAAAACAGTGGCCATCATTTGGACGCTGCTGGCGTATGGCGGAGCGTTTTTGATCGGCCTTGCTGCGCTCGCGCTTTACCAAAATCAATCTTTCGCCGATGTTGAAACGGTGTTGCCGCATATGGCGTTGGATTTGCTGCCGCCGTGGCTGGCGGGGGTGCTTTTGTCGGGCATTTTGGCCGCCATCGTGACAACAGCTGATTCGCAGCAGCTTGTGATCACCAGCTCCATTAGCGAAGATATTGTCCGCCGCTCGCTGCGCCTCTGCCTGTCGGAAAGGCAGCTTGTCGCCCTTTCCCGCGCGGTGGTGGTCATCGCCGGGCTGCTTGGCTTGGTGCTGGCGATGACATCGGAAACGCTTGTGTATTTCATTGTCAGCTGGGCGTGGGCGGGAATCGGCTGCACGCTGTCACCGGTGATTTTACTCTCCTTTTTCTGGAAGCGGTATTCCGGCATCGGCGCCATCGCGACGATCGTTGCCGGTTTTGTCAGCACGGTCATTTGGATTTCCTCGCCGCTTGAAGCCATCATTAGCTCACGGTTTACGACGTTTGCCATTGCCTTAATCGCCGGCGTGCTGTTTAGCCTGTTGTTTCCTGACCGGCAGCAGGCGAGGTAACCTGCCAAGTGGCTGATACGGATGCCTCCCCCGCGCGGCAAGGGGGGCATCGCTGTCATTGCTGTTCGCTGTCCAAAAACTGACGTACGATCTGCGCGCATGCCTCTCGATCGTATCGGTGGTAGAAAGTCGTTGCAAACCGAGCCGGATCGCCGAAGAAAAACCGCTCATACAGCGTTTGCCGCGTCCCGAAGGCACTCATCGCCATATCCCAGGCGAAGCTGATTGGTTGTTCGAAAAAAGGAAATCGACGAATGACAGCGAAATTCTATTCATATGGATGAAGCAGAGGACATGAACAATTGGATGAAAGCGTTTTCTAAGCAAAAAATGCTGACCGTTCAGTATTCTATCGAAAAAAGGGGGATCATGGTGGAGAATTTGCGGCAATTAACAGACGAACTGATGGCGAAAAAAGCGCTCGCTGCGTTGGGCGGCGGCGAAGAGAAAATCGCCAAGCAGCACGAGAAAGGGCTGCTAACGGCCAGAGAGCGGATCGACCTGCTTGTGGATGCAGGAACCTTTATCGAGTTCGGACAGCTGAACGCGTCCGACCAGCCCGGCTTGGAAGAAACAACGTATGGAGACGGGCTTGTCGCCGGCATCGGCAAAGTGAATGGCCGCCCGGCGGTCATCATCGCCGGGGATAAAACGGTGCTCGCTGGAACGGAGGGGAGCGTTCATTTGCGCAAGTCGCGGCAAATGCATGCGTTGGCTGTGCGCAATGGCTTGCCGATGTTTTTCCTCCATGAAGGCGGCGGGTTGCGCATGCCGGACGGGATGGGGTCGGACGGGATCAGCGACAAATTGTTCCCACGCGAGCTGCTCACCCACCACCGGCAAGTGCCGACGATGGCGGCGATTTTGGGGGACAGCTACGGTGGGCCGACATGGACGGCGGTCAGCTGCGATTTTGTCACGCAACTGAAGGGGACATGCATGGCGATCGCTGGGCCGCGCATGCTCGAATTGGCGAATGGGCAGCGCGTCGCGCCGGATGAGCTCGGCGGCGTCGACATCCACCATCAATATACCGGACAGATTGACGCCGATGGCGAGACAGAGGCAGAATGCATCGAGCAACTAAAAAGGTTTTTTTCATACATGCCGCAAAACGCGAACGAGCGGCCGCCGATGCGGAAGACGGACGATGACCCATACCGGATGGTTGAGGAAGTGTTTTCAATTTTGCCGGACAAACGTAGCCGCGTCTATGATATGCGAAAAGCATTTGATCGACGATGTCATCCATCCGGCGGAGACGAGAAAATTCCTTTGCCAGACACTTGAATATTTGCTTACATCCAAGCGCGAAAAAAGCGAGCGCTTGCTCGCCGCTTGGCCGACGGGGTTTTAACGGAAGTCAGTGGGAAGCCATGCCCCACGTTACCATGGACTCGGGGGGTTGCGCCTAGTTGTGCGCCCTCCTTTCCACTGATATCTACGTGGGAAAGCCAGAAAAGACATTGACAGTCGAATGGAAATGGAATATTCTTTAATTAATATCGAATCGTTTATTCAACATTTAGATGTTTTTCTAAATATCTAACTATATACATGTATGAAAACCTGTTCACATTGGCGCATAAGAAGCAACGACAAATGAAAGCTCTCCCGGTGGCCTCCCAACCCCCTTAAGACGCATCCAAAAATCGTTCACAAGGTGGGATCACCCTTGTCATTCAACGAAGCGTTTAAAGCGATCGCCGACCCGACGCGCCGGAAAATTTTATCTTTGTTGCGAACAGGGGATTTGACGGCAGGGGAAATCGCTTCGCATTTCGATATGCAAAAACCGAGCGTATCGCACCACTTGAAAATTTTGAAACAGGCTGATTTGGTGCAGGACCGTCGGGAAGGCCAGCATATCTATTACTCGCTCAACACGACGGTTTTCCAAGATTTGCTCCGCTGGTTTTACGATTTTGTCGAAAAGGGGGAGAAACATGGTGAAGAGTAATAGGCTTGCGATCGTGCTTACAGTTTTCGCTTATGTCATCAGTCTGGCTGCCATTCCTTATTTGCCGGATCAAGTGGCGATTCACTGGAACGCAGCGGGTGAAGCTGATGGCTTCAGCAACAAATGGGTTGGCGCGTTTTTGCCGCCTCTATTGATGACAGGTCTCCTTATTTTCATGAGCGCATTGCCGAAGTTTGATCCGAAAAAAGCCAACTACAGCCGCTTTCAAAAAAGCTATCGTATTGTCAACGCGGCGCTTGCCTGCTTTTTCTTGCTCCTGCATATTGTAACGTTGGCGTACAATCTCGGCTTTCCAGTCGATGTTGGGCTGCTTGTGCCGATTGGTGTTGGGGCGCTGTTGATTGTGCTTGGAAACTACATGCCAAAAATCAAACCTAATTATTTTATCGGCATCCGCACACCGTGGACGTTGGAAAGCGAGGCCGTTTGGAACAAAACGCACCGCCTTGGCGGCAAAGTGTTTATCGCAATGGGAATGTTGTCGATGTTGACCGCATTTTGGCGCGGGGAGATGCAGTTTGTCTTGTTGATCGTCATCATCATTTTTGGCAACTTATATATCATTGTTCAATCATTTCTCTATGAACAGCAAGAACAGCGCAAACGTTCATAAATAAGCGAGAGGGGGAGAGGACGTGGGAATGATCGGTGCGGCGGTGCAACTCGCCATTTCACTGTTTGTTCCAGTCGGTCTCGTATGGTACGGAAGAAAAAAAGGATGGCTTTCATGGAAAGCGCTCGGCGTCGGGGCTGTTGTGTTTCTCGTTTTCTCACAAGTATTGGAAAAAGCGCTGCACATCGCTGTGCTCGAACCGGGCCGGCCGGCGTTAAAAGGAACAGACAGCGTTTGGCTCTTTGTCCTGTACGCGGCGCTTGCCGCTGGCGTGTTTGAAGAAATTGGCCGCTATGTCGGGTTCCGTTGGCTGCTAAAGCAACATCGCGGATATGGCGATGGTTTATCATTCGGGCTTGGGCACGGCGGGACGGAAGCGGTATTGCTCGGGGTGGTTGGCGCGGTCAACGTCATCGTGCTTGCGAGCCTGATTCAATCCGGATCATTCGACAAAACGATCGCCCCATCGCTTCCGGCAGGACAGGCGGAGCTGATCAAGGAGCAAGTGTTGCACACGCCGTTTGCGATGTACGTGTTAGGCGGCTTGGAACGGCTGTTTGCGCTTACAGTGCACGTGGCGCTGTCGCTCCTCATTTTGTTTGGGGTGCGGGAGAGGCAATTCCGCTATGTCCTGTACGCCATTTTGATCCATGCGGCGATGGACGTGATGCCGGCGCTTTACCAAGCGAAAGTGGTCACGAACGTTTGGGCGGTCGAAGCGGTGCTGCTCATTTGGGCGGTCGCCGCTGTTTCGTTCATTCGCCGCATGAAACCGGCATTCGAACAGGGAGGAGAGAAACGATGATTCGTGTAAAACGACTTGACCATGTGCAAATAAATCCAAAAGCGGGAGAAAGGACGCGTCCTTTCTCTCGCTTTTTTGCGGTCAAGCATGCTCTTCTAAGCTTGCGACCGGCACGCTTTGCTTTTGATTCGGGTTGTCAAGCGGGTGAATCGTTGCTACGCCTTTTTGTTGGTCAACATGCTCAATGTAAATGCGCTGGCCGTTGTACGTGACGTTTGCCATCACCGGCGACGACGCGATTTCTTGCGCCCGACGGACATCCATTTCCAACACCTCCTTTTTGCAGGTAACATGGATAGTATGCCATTCTTGCGGTCGAACTATGCTTTTTTCCATACGCATCGGTGAGCAAAACATTCCTTCGATGGTCGCGCGATGAACGTCTGACCTGTTTTTTAAAGGGACAAAGGATGAAAATTTATTTCTGAAACATTGTGCTAAATAATCATTCAAACTATGCTAGCCGATCGAACGGTTTTAATGTAAACTATTAATAAAATTATGTTTACATATTTAAAGGGGGATGGGGATGAAAACCGAACTGACCGCCCAACTGCACGAATGGGAACAAAAAGCGCAAAAACGCCAGCTGCGCCGGGCAGAGGCTTCAGGCGCTACGGTCATCCTGAACGGAAAGCCGATGTTGAATTTAGCGTCCAATAATTATTTAGGGTTGGCGGATGACCAACGGCTCATCGAAGCGGGCTGCGAGGCGATGAGAGCATATGGGGCAGGAGCGGGTGCGTCACGGCTCGTCGTCGGCAACCATCCGCTCTATGAGCGGGCGGAAGCCGCGTTGAAACAGTGGAAAAAAGCAGAGGCGGCTCTTATTTTCAACAGCGGCTATACGGCCAACATTGGCGTGCTGACGGCGTTAATCGGCCGAGATGATCTTGTCTTTAGCGATGAGTTGAACCATGCAAGTTTAATTGATGGCATCCGCTTGAGCAAAGCCGCCTGTTTCCGCTATCGACATAATGACATCGATCAGCTGGAATCATTGTTAAAGCAATCTCCGCCCGCGAAGCGGAAATGGATCGTCACCGATGCCGTCTTCAGCATGGACGGCGATATGGCGCCATTGAAGGAGCTGGTTGAGTTGAAGCGGCGTTACCGTGCCGTTTTGCTCGTTGACGAAGCGCACAGCGGCGGCGTGTTCGGACCGAACGGTGAAGGGCTGCTTCACCATTTCGGGCTTGAGAAGGAAGAGGATGTGATCGCCATCGGCACCTTCAGCAAAGCGCTTGGCAGCTTCGGAGCGTATGTAACGGGAGAGCCGTGGCTGGTCGACTATTTAATCAACAGCGCCCGCAGCTTGATTTTTACAACCGCCTTGCCGCCATCGGTCCTTGCCGCCAATGAAGCCGCCATTCATATTGTCCAAGCTGAGCCAAAGCGGCGCGAGCGGCTGCACGCCCTAAGCGAAAGATTCCGCACTAAGCTGAAGCGGCTTGGGTTTGACACAGGCGGCAGCGAGACGCCGATCGTTCCCGTGATCGTTGGCCCGAACGACCGAGCCGTGGCCATGAGCGAGCAGCTGCAAGAAGCTGGCATCGCGGCCGTCGCCATCCGGCCGCCGACCGTCCCTGAGGGGACAGCGCGCATTCGCTTTTCCATTACCGCCGCGATGACGGAAGAAGACATTGATATGGCCGTTGACTGCATCGCTTTGGCCGGGAAGCGGATTGGACTGATTTCGTAGGAGGAAACAGCATCATAATGATGGAACTGATGGAACGCGGGAGAAGAAAAACAAAAAACCAGCCGGACGTTTTTTCGGCTGGTTTCCTTCGATCGGGATGACAGGATTTGAACCTGCGACCCCACGCACCCCATGCGTGTGCTCTACCAAGCTGAGCTACATCCCGAAATGGATGGTGAGACATTTCCGATTATACAAGAAAAGCAGGACAAAATCAATGGCGAATTTTGCGTTGAGTCGGAAAAGGATGCCGTTGAAAGACTAGCGGCATCCTTGTTGCTGACAAGTCTGCTTTTTTGTTTCCTGTTTTCATGCTCATTTGAACGTATCTTCCTCTGTCTGTCCGCCTCTGCTTTTGCGACAGAGAATTCGCCATTGATTATACGACAAAGCATGCAAGATATCCCGCTAAACACGAGTGTTGATTATCCAAAATTAGACATACGTCTTCCATAAATTTGGGCATACTCAAACAAAGCAGCGGCCATCCCGGATTTCCAATCGAGAGGAAGCTGCCCAGAGAAAAAACGGCGAACAAACGAAATGAAGGAAAGAGAGACGTTCGTCCGTTTTTTGGTTTGATCATACAGCCATCGCAGCAACACATACGCAATGAACGCCCCAAACAGCTGATTGTATACCGCATTTTCCGTCGTGCCAAACAAGGTTGGGACATTCAGATATTGCTTTACCCAGCGGAAAAAGACTTCAACGGTCCAACGTTGTTGGTACATGTCGGCAATGGTTTCCGCAGACGCATGGAAGAGATTCGTCACGACCCGAATGTCGCGGCCATTTGCATCTCGAAAGATCACTACCCGGTGACGCTTGGTCGATCGGCATTGTTTCGTCCCCAACTGGCACGTGAAGTCGGCTTGAACCGATGAAGATGTGCTGGAAAGGCGTTTCAAGCTTTTTTTCTGATGAAGTTCGATGTTGTCCTTCATTCGAATGACAAAGAGCTGATGCTGCTCCACAAATCGATCGAGGCGTTCGATTTTGAAATACGCCCGGTCTTCCACGAGCACTTGTTGAGCGTTCGTCAACTGTTCTCCCACTGGGCCATCGTGACGCAGTCCGGTCGTTTCCACCACGTCTGCCGGCAGCGAGGATTCCGGCGAATACGCGACGTGCAGCTTCACTCCGGCGCGTTCGCCGTGATACGGAGCCCATGGGAGGCGGTTTTTCCCGACCGTGACGGCCGTCGAATCCACCACCCGAAGCGGTTTGGGAAACCGAAGCGAGCGGCGGGTTTGGCGGTTGCACTTGGAAATGATCAACGCCAACAAGCGTTTCATGATGTCATAGGGAACTTCTTTCGCTTTCTTGGATACTGTGGAATAATGGAATCGCGGCAATCCATACAGAGGCCCCACGTCAGCTCCATGGCGAAAGCTTTTCCATTGATGCATGGCGGCCAGCAGGAAGAAGTGAATCAACTCGCGCAACGTAAAGGTTCGAGACGAATCACGATACCCAACCGCTTCGGCAATCAGTTGAATCTCTTCATCCGAAACAAGTTTTTGCATCAAATTCGGGAGTGTGGTATGCTTGTTCATAGTGAGCACCTCCTGGGTTTGTTTGTGTCGTTACTCACATTCTACAGGAAAGGTGCTCTTTTTTCTATACCCTTTGGATTTTATTGGATAATCAACACGCCTGAATTGAGTCATTAACGTTTCCTAATTTTTTAAGAGGAAATTTACAGTGAAGATCATTTCGTCTGTGGATATAAACTTGGAGACACAAGACACCAAATAAAAACAGCTGCCCTTCGTCTTCAGGCAGCTGTTTCTCACAGACGGCCAAGCTATCCCCAGCAGGCCGCAATTGGCATGGGCCTACGCCAACTGCAGCGCAAAGTGGCCATTCAACCCGAGCGCTTCGGCTGTGGACGCTTGCACTTGCCGCAAAAGCGGTTCGTTTTTCATCAGTGATTCGCCGTAGGACGGAATCATTTCTTTCACTTTCGGCTCCCATTCTTTCATCCGTTCCGGGAAGCATTTCTCAATCACTTCTAACATCACATGAACCGCCGTCGATGCGCCTGGCGAAGCGCCGAGCAACGCCGCGATCGAGCCATCTGCCGCATGGACGACTTCCGTGCCGAATTGCAGCGTCCCCTTGCCGCCGGATTCGGTGTCTTTAATCACTTGCACGCGCTGACCAGCGACGATGATGTCCCACTCTTCACTTTTCGCTGTCGGGACGAATTCACGCAGTTCTTGCATGCGCTGTTCTTTGGACAACAGCACTTGCTGGATCAAATAGTTGGTCAAGGCCATATTTTTCACGCCCGCCGCCAAGATCGTCAATACGTTATGCGGCTTGATCGAGGTGAACAGGTCGAGCATCGATCCGTTTTTCAAAAATTTCGGCGAAAAACCAGCAAACGGCCCAAACAACAGCATTTTTTGATTGTCGATGAACCGCGTGTCCAAGTGCGGCACCGACATCGGCGGCGCGCCGACTTTCGCTTTGCCGTACACTTTCGCATGGTGCTTTTCCACAACCTCCGGGTTGTTGCACACCATAAACAACCCGCTCACCGGGAAACCGCCAATCCCTTTCCCTTCTGGAATGCCGGATTTTTGCAACAAGTGGAGGCTGCCTCCCCCGGCGCCGATGAAGACGAACTTGGCCGCATGGCGCTCAACGGTGCCAGTGTCCAAATTCCGCACGTTCAGCTCCCACGAACCATCGCTTGTCCGTTTCATATCCTCGACGTGATGGCGGTAGTGGATCTCGACGCCCTTCCGCTTTAAATGCTCAAACAGTTGGCGCGTCAACGCCCCGAAGTTCACGTCCGTTCCCGATTCAATCCGCGTCGCCGCGATCGGTTCCTTCACAACCCGACCTTCCATGATGAGCGGCACCCATTCGGCCAACTTTTTCGGATCATCGGAAAATTCCATCCCTTTAAACAGCGGATTGGCCGCCATCGTTTCGTGCCGCTTTTTCAAAAACGCCACATTGTCTTCCCCTTGCACCAAACTCATATGCGGCAGCGGTCGAATGAACTCTTTTGGATTCTTGAGCACCCCGCTGTTCACTAAATGAGCCCAAAACTGCAAGGAAACGTAAAATTGTTCATTGATTTTGATGGCTTTGCTGATGTCGATTGACCCATCGGGCTTCTCAACGGTGTAGTTCAGCTCGCAAAGCGCCGCATGCCCGGTTCCGGCGTTGTTCCACTCGTTGGAGCTTTCCGCTCCTGCCTCTTCCAGTCTTTCAAAGACGACAATGTCCCACTCTGGCGCCAATTCCTTGAGCAGCGTCCCCAACGTCGCGCTCATAATGCCAGCACCGATTAAAATAACGTCCGTTGTTTGTTTGTTCCCCATGTTTACCATCCCTATCCACAGAATAGTTGCAAAAGAGCGGTGAGCGACCGCTCGAAACAACCCCATCGTTACCCTGTTGGTTTTTTGAGGGCGATTACAAGATTTATTATAACACAATTTATTAATAGTATGTCATTATTATTGATCACAACCAAAAATATATCAATATAATGAAATGATTGGTTGCACATTCACTGTACCAACATTGCCAACGAGCATCGCCCTATATATTGATTCTACAAAATAGTTGAATATTTCGCCACCACTCCGGAGAAAAAAGTGCAGAAATTTTTAACCGTATTGCAAAACTTCCGTGAAAAGCAGCATAAAACATTGGATCCCATTCCTAAGTATAATAAAAACTTCTTCCCCGTCTGGCAGCGGACGACGTTTTCACCACCCATCCTCCCTCTTTGTCCCATCCTTTGCAAATGCATTCTCCCCTAAGAGAACAAGCAAGGCAATGCGCAGTTGAAACATCCTTCCTTGGCACAAACAAAAAAGCGGCGCATGCCGCTTTTGAAACAACAGGGCGACTTGACGATTCCATCCTTCGCACTCTGTCGTTATCTATCAACTTTGTTTTGACACCTTACATGTCAAACGGACATACTTTGTATGCTCACTGATTCAAGTTCACCTCAAACTGGAACGGTTTGATATCATCATCGGTTCAATGGGCTTCGATAGGATCGAAATCGGCGCTTCCCTTCGCCAGCAACCCGATTCACATCACTGTGGGAAATGTGGACATCACGGCGTCCATGAGAAAGCCGCAAGCGATTCAACCGTTGATTCAGTTTCGTTTGATGAAGCAAATAGCCGACCAGAGGCAAACCGGCATAGGGAGTGAGAGGCTCATCCGTCAATACCAAACGAATCGGGAAGTCTTTCATGATTTCACCTGCTTAGTGAAGAATCATGGATCGTGCTTGTCCTTATCCTATCAACGGTTCGCGGGAATTGTAAAGATGTTTGGTCACGGATTCAGGTAATAAAAAACAAAAGCAACCAACCATGCACAATGCACGATTGGCTGCTTGTCATTGCCTAGCAACGTAATTTGGACTTGACCCTCGTGTGCCCCTATTCCCTTTCATCTAGCCCTTAAGCAAGGCGCGAATTTCTTCTTCCGAAAGATCGACCAACCGAGCAATGTCTTCCGCCGTCATTCCTTTGCGCGCCATGTTGCAGACGAGCCGCTTCATTCCTTGTTTCATCTCACCTCATGATGAAGATGCTCACCAACTATCATTCGTGAGCACGAGGTGAAAATCCTGCATGGACGACATAAAAAAATGGTGAGCCAGAAAAAAAGCTCTCCGTTTTGTGCTTGCTCGCTCGCCGTCACACAAACGGCAGCGAACGCGAGTGAAAAACACTCAGTTGAAAAAGGCTGCCTCAAAAAGTTATGTCATCATCACCTTTTGAGACCGCCCTTCAGTAAGTACAACGCCACGACTAGCGTTTGCTTTTACTTTCTTAGAACGGCCGGCGGGTATTTCAGCTCAGGATGCAACGTTTCAAACACATCAGCAACATTTAATATCGTTCCTTCCCCAAAGACTGGGCCGATGATTTGCATCCCTACGGGAAGGCCTTGAACAAAACCGCACGGCACCGTTACAGCAGGCAAGCCCGTCAAGTTAAACGGTCCTGTAAAACGGATGATATGGTCAAGAAAGTTCACTTCCTCTCCATTGATCCATACCGTATCCTGCCCGATTTTTGGAGGGAGAAACGGAATGGTTGGAGTGATCAAAACATCTACCCTATTGAATATTTCCATGAACTCGCGATCCAATTGCAAACGAATTTGTTGCGCTTCCAAGTAGTCTACAGCGGAAGGGATTTCTCCAAGCTTTAAAAGGAAACGGACATCATCGCCAAAATCTTCTTCCCTTTCTACTAAATGATTGTGATGAATAGCGCTGGCTTCTGAAAGAATCGTGATCATTTCCGCATACTGCGCATATTGCAATGTTGGAATTCGCACGGTTTCTACAACAGCACCTTCGCGTTCCAAAGAAGCAATCGCCTGTTTAACTGCTCTTTCGACTCCTTCATCCACATGATCAAAGAAGTACGGTTCTATGCCAATTTTTACACCTTTAACAGACTCCATGAATTGTGTGGAATAACTCGTTGTAGGGGCATCGGTGGAAGTAGGATCTTTTGGGTCGTATCCTGCCATGGCTTCTAAAATATAGGCGGCGTCCCTCGCCGTTTTCGCCATCGGACCGATATGGTCCAACGACCATGCAAGCGGGAAACAACCATATTTGCTTACTAGTCCATAGGTGGGCTTTAAACCGACAATGCCGCAAAACGAAGAAGGAATTCGAATCGAACCACCGGTATCTGTTCCTAGGGAAGCAATCGTCATATGCGCCGCCGTTGCGACCCCCGATCCTCCGCTTGAGCCTCCGGGAATGCGTTCAGGATCCCAAGGATTTCGGGCAGGTCCGAAATGAGGATTATTGTTCGTTGCTCCCCAAGCATACTCATGCAAGTTTGTTTTTCCAGGAAACACTGCTCCCGCTTCCGTCAACTTCTCGATTACCGTCGCACTGTAAGTTGGCCGGAAGTTTCGGTGAATTTTTGACCCCATCGTTGTTGTTTCATTAGCTACGTAAAGAATATCTTTGATTGCTATGGGAATGCCATGTAGCGGGCCGCGGTAATTTCCAGATAGGATTTCCGATTCCGCAAACTCAGCTTGCTTGCGTGCTTTCTCTGCTGTCACCTCTATATAGGCATTCAGCTTATCGTTTAATGTTTCGATTTGTTCGAGTACATCGTCAACGAGTTCAACAGGTGAAACTTCTTTGTTTTTTAGAAGAGGGGAAAGTTCAGAGATTGTTTTCGTATTTAGCCGTTTTTCCACGATACACACCTCCCGGTTGGTGGACGACGCCAATATCTGCCTCATTCAAACCGAGTTTTTCGACTCCCTGTTTTAGTTGCTGAATGGCTTTCCACTGATGCTCAAGCATCATCAATTCCTGTTCCGAACACTTAATCCCTTTTTCTCTTAATTTCTTTTCTATGCTACTGCTCATTTCGTTTCCTCCCTTCTATTTTTTTATTATATATTACAAGAATCAGATTTCAAAATATTATAACTTGATATAATTGACTAAATATACATTCATTTATTTGACAACGCTCCCCTGAATTTTCTAAAATATAGTTATGCATCACCTATCGAAAAATCGCTTGTCTTGTTCGCTGATTCGTTGCCCTCGATCCAAGATGTAACCAATCCCAAAATCTAAAATAAAGAAGGGAACGCCATGGAAGCGAAACAAACCGTGTTTGTCAATGAGTTCACTAACGGCATCTTAGACCCTCATGGAAACATGCTTGGCCCCGTGCAGGATGGGGGATACATTGTCGCCAATACTACTCCTGGCTGCTGGGGACCGATGATCACCCCTTGCATCCGCGGTGGCCATGAAGTGACAAAGCCCGTTTTTGTCGAAGGCGCTGAAGTAGGAGACGCCATTGCGATTAAGATCAAATCGATTCGCGTCACATCTATAGCCACATCCTCAGGAAATGATAAGCCAATGGAAGGACGGTTTGTCGGCGATCCGTTCGTTGCTGTCAAATGCCCACAGTGCGGAACGATGTACCCGGAAACGAAAATCGAAGGGATCGGCCCGGAAGCCATTCGGTGCGCGAATTGTGGCGCGGACGTGACTCCATTTGTATTTACGAACGGCTATACGATGACGTTTGATCCAAACCGACAAATCGGCGTGACCGTGCATAAAGAAGCGGCAGAACACATCGCTCGACAAGGACGGTACTACATGGCGACACCCGACAACTCCGTCCAAAACCCGATCGTCACGTTTGCGCCCCATGACTTAGTCGGAACGGTGGCCAGACTCCGCCCGTTCCTCGGACAGCTCGGCACCACCCCGGCGCGTCCGCTACCGGATTCACATAACGCTGGCGACTTTGGCCAATTTCTGATCAACGCCCCACATGAATACGGGATTACGAAAGAACAGCTGGAAGATCGCACGGACGGACATATGGACATTAACCGTGTACGCGAAGGCGCCGTGTTGATCTGCCCTGTGAAAGTGCGGGGCGGAGGCGTTTATCTCGGTGATATGCATGCCATGCAGGGCGACGGGGAAATCGCCGGGCATACGACCGACGTATCTGGCATCGTCACCCTTCAAGTGAAAGTGATCAAAGGGTTGACCATTGACGGACCGATTCTTCTTCCTGTTGCTGAGGACCTCCCCTACTTGGCAAAGCCATTGACAAAAAAAGAAAAAGAGATCGCCCTCGATTTGGCACAATCATGGGGAGTAAACAAATTGGAAGAATCGTTGCCGATTTCCTTTGTCGGGACAGGTGCCAACCTAAATGAGGCAACAGAAAACGGGTTGCAACGGGCAGCGAAAACGTTAGGCATCTCTGTCCCTGAGGTGATGAACCGTGCCACGATTACCGGCGCCATCGAAATTGGCCGACATCCTGGGGTCATCACCGTCACCTTCTTGTGCCCAGTTCGTTATTTAGACAAGATTAGCTTGACCTCACTTGTGTATGACCAATACCGCGACGTTTTGGAGTAAACAAGCAAACCAACAAGCGTGTTGATTAACCATTAAAAACCAGTTGACATCGCTCTATTCCTAGCTTTTCTGCCGTAGTCGGCTAAGCTAGCTTGCCGACTGGGATTATTACCATGCCCTCCTCGAACAATGAACGCTTTGCGGGCAAATGTAATTTGCCCGCCGGCGTTCTTGTTCGAGGGAAGAGACAGAAAAGCTTGTGTTCAGCCATATGATTCTGTGTTTTTTAGTAAAATAATGGATAATCAACACTCGTGTTTTTTGATTGTATTTTTCGAAGTGTGAGTAAAATATTTGTGGGTGACATTCAGGAATGATTCCCCGACGAGGGTTGCGAACTTTTGTTCGCGACGCTCGTCGGGGCCACCAAGCGAAGCGCGGTAGAAAAAAGCCAATCTCATGCAAAAAGGACTCTCTCCCTGCTATGATGATAATGACCACCATCAACCAAACAGGAGGGAGAGAGTCCATGAAACATCTTACCACAGAATGGCCTTTATTAAAAGAGCTGGAGGAGCAATTAGTAAGAACTCTTCAAAAGGTGTTCGCTGTCTTGTTGGCGGCCCTTTTGGAGGAGATYGATCAACAACTGGCGGAAGCGCGGGACAAGCGCCGGTATCAGCTGAAAGACAAACGGCCGACTACGATCCAAACGCTGTTTGGAGAAGTGACGTTTCGACGGAACTACTACTATGATCGGCAGACGGGGGCGTATACSTTCTTGCTGGATGCCGAACTGGGCTTTGATGGAGCGCAGTCGATCAGCCCTTGCCTCGAGGAAACGGCGGTCGAGTTGGCCGTAGAGTGCTCTTCCTACCGCAAAGCGGCCCGTACGTTGGAGTCGATCGTGGGGTATGCGGTCCTCAGCCATGAGGCGATTCGCCAACTGGTGCTGGAGGCCCATGTCTCGCTGCACCGCCCTGTTTCGGAACGGCACGGCCGAGTGCTGTTTGTCGAGGCGGATGGACTGTTCATTTCTCGCCAGGGGAAAGGGAAACGAGCGAAAGAAGAGAAAATCTTGGCGGTTCACGAGGGATGGAAACGAAACGGGTCGCAGCTCGAGCTCGTGAACCGGCGCCACTACCTCCATGAAGGGGCGGGAGACGTGTGGGAACGGTTGGAAGAGTGGCTGATGAAGGAATATGCCTATGATCCGTGCCGGGACCTTTTGATCATCAACGGCGACGCGGCGTCGTGGATCACGGCCTGCCGGGAGTATTTCGGAAAACGGGCCTGCTTTCAGCTGGATCGATTTCATGTGGCGCGGGAGCTGCGCCAATGCCTCTCGGGCCATCCGCGTTGGCGGGACGTGCGGAAGAAGCTGGCGAAACAAGACGAAACGGGGCTTTTGGTGGAGCTGAACAGCGCGGTCGGCACGTTGGGGGACGAAGGCAAAGAACAACAGCTGGCCGCCTTGATTCGCCGGATCGAGTCGATGCCGGGATGCATCCGGGACTACCGAGAGTGGCTGTCGGAGCAAGGGGTGGAGACGACCGGCATGCGTCCGATGAGCCACGCCGAGAGTGTGATGAGCCGGTTTGCGCATCGGGTGAAATCCCGCCGCAGCTGGAAAGACCAAGGGCTTCGGGCGTTTCTGAAGGCGATGGTAGCCCGAATCGACGGGATGTTGTGGAGAAAGGGGCGGTTGGAGGAGGAAGAGCCCCGGAGGGCAGCCTCGGCCTCGACGAAGTCCAAGCGGGTTGAACAGGCCAAACGGAAGGCAGGACGGTTGTTGGCGGATGTGATGCGACAAAACATCCCGTATCTTCAGCAGTCATCCGGGACGCCGATCCATCAAGCGTTGTCGGCGCTTCGGGATTTTGGTTGGGTGTAAAAAAATGGAATACAATATCATCACCTCAGGATGAGGGTGAGAGTTCGAAAGCGCTTACGATATCAATTCCTGAAAATGGTTCACTAACCGGTCATTTACAACGCCCGTAGTGAACCGAAAAAAAGTTCTCCACAAATGTAAATTATCACTTTATTTCGGAACAAAAGAGCCATTTTTTTGCACATTCTTTCAGAAAGCCCTCTCCCCTTTTCTGAAAGAATGTGCTAAATTTTTTGTGAATTATTTCGGAAGAGAAAATCCATCGGTTCAGAGGAGGGGAGGAGGACGTGATTCAATTTCATGACTTTGGCATTGACGTCCAAACGTATGCAGAGCGTGGAAAAGAAAACGACTTCCCTCTTCTGACACAGTGTCCGCATTGCCGGGCCAAGCGCCCGTTGCACCGCCACGGTTACTATGAGCGAAACGCATTGACCCCACATGGTGATGATCGCATTTGGATTGTCCGGTATCGCTGTCGGGAATGCTTGAAGACGGTGAGTGTGCTGCCTTCCTTTCTCCTCCCGTATTTTCAGTATACGTTGTCCGCCGTATGGCAAGTTGTGAAAGAGCAGTTGGGATTGACCGAGGGGACGAACCAGGCTCCGTTCCTCCCGACAAAGGACGGCATCATCTTTTATGTCCGACGGTTCTACCGAAACCTATCAAACCTTCATAGCTTTTTTGCGAGGCGGTGGAGGATCATAGGCCCTATCGTGAAAAAAGAAAAGGAACGGGCTTCTTGGTGGATCCGGACGTTGGAGGAACACGGTCTCTATTCGGTCATCAGAGAGATGTGGGAGGACGGATTCCGACACCCTTTTGCGAATTAAATAGGATCCTGATTTTACATACATATCCTAAATTGAAAATGATTGAGGTTCCCACAAACCTTTCCTATCGACGGAGAAAAAGCAATTCGGTACGATAAGGGCAGGAGGACCGGAACGGTCCTGATTCCAAGTGAGACCAGGAGGAGATTCGAATGGATGAGTCGATGAGACACGACATTGCCCTGTTTCGGTACGGGCTAATCGCTCCGTTGGTGAATGGGCAGGTGGAACCGAAGACGTATCTGAAAGAGGTGAGCGAGCGAGTGCACCATGTTCCCCACCAGGGCGACAAGCGAATCGCAGCCAAGACGATCCTCGATTGGTGCACCCGATACAAAAAAGGGGGCTTTGACGCCTTAAAGCCGAAGCGCCGTTCGGACCGCGGCCACTCAAGGCGTCTGTCGCCCGATGATGAGGATCATATTTTAGCCCTAAGAAAAGAACATCCCACCATGCCCGTGACGGTGTTCTACGAACACCTAATCGAGCAGGGGGAAATCCCAGAAAACCATACCTCTTACTTTACTATATACCGATTATTGAAAAAACACAACCTTGTCGGGAAAGAAATTTTGCCCATGCCGGAGCGAAAACGCTTTGCGTATGACCAGATCAATGAGCTTTGGCAAGGGGACTTATCCCATGGACCAACGATTCGAGTCAATGGGAAAGCCCAGAAAACGTTTTTGATCGCCTATATCGATGACTGCTCGCGGTTGGTGCCGTACGCGCAGTTTTTCCCTTCGGAGAAGTTTGACGGGCTGCGGATCGTCACGAAGGAAGCGGTGCTTCGTTGCGGGAAGCCGAAGCGCATTTACTCGGACAACGGGAAAATTTAWCGATCCGAGGTGCTGCAGTATGCGTGCGCCGAGATGGGGATTACGCTCATCCACACCCAGCCGTATGATCCGCAAAGCAAAGGGAAAATCGAACGGTTCTTCCGCACCGTACAGACGCGGTTTTATCCGCTGCTGGAGTTGGATCCCCCGAAGTCGCTCGAAGAGCTGAACGAGCGYTTTTGGAGGTGGCTTGAAGAGGAGTATCATCGAAAACCGCACGCCTCRCTGGACGGAAAAACGCCGCATGAGGTGTTTCAATCGCAAGTGCATCTCGTGTCGTTCATCGAAGATGGCGATTGGCTGGATGCGATTTTTCTGAAACGGGAGCACCGCAAGGTCAAAGCCGATGGAACGATCACCTTGAACAAGCAGCTGTATGAAGTGCCGCCCCAGTTCATTGGGCAATCGATTGAACTCCGCTATGATGAACGGGGCGTCTATGTGTACGAAGATGGAAGGAAGGTGGCGGAGGCCGTTCGAGTTCGTTTGGAGGACAACGCCTATGTAAAACGCCATCGGTCCCCGTTTGCGGCGATTCCGGCGAAGGAGGGAGAACACGGTGTATAAATCGTTTTACTCCCTTTCGCGGGAGCCGTTTGCGAAAGAAACAGACCCGTCCGAGGCGTATCAAGGGGCGCCATTTCAGGAAGCGTTGCGGGCGCTGGAGTACGTGAAACGAACCCGGGGGATCGGGCTGTTGATCGGAGAGCCGGGGGCGGGCAAGACGTTCGCCCTTCGGGCGCTGAAAGAGTCATTGAATCCATCATTGTATCATGTCGTCTACTTTCCGTTATCCACCGGAGGCGTGATGGATTTTTACCGTGGACTGGCCTTGGGATTAGGAGAGGAACCGAAGTACCGCAAGGTAGAYCTCTTCCGCCAAATCCAGCAGGCGATCGAGCGATTGTATCATGAACGACGGATCACGCCGGTGTTCATTTTGGACGAGATGCATTTAGCAAAGGATGCATTTTTACAGGACATCGCCATCTTGTTCAACTTTGAGATGGATTCGACCAACCCATTTGTCTTGATTTTGGCCGGGCTGCCCCATTTACAGGGGAAGCTGCGGCTCAATCAGCACCGCCCTCTCGAYCAGCGGATCATCATGCGATACCGGATGGGGCCGCTGGAGAAGGAAGAGGTGGCGGGCTACATCGAGCATCGGATGAAACAGGCCGGGGCGAAGCATCCGATCTTCACTCCATCGGCGTTAGAGGCGATTGCYCTGCAGTCGCGGGGATGGCCTCGGGTGATCAACACGTTGGCCACGACGTGCCTGTTATACGGGTATCAGCTGAAAAAGGACGCCATTGACGAAGAAGTGGTGCGCATGGCCGCAGAGGAAATGGGGTATTAGCAYGAAAGGGGCCGAATCGGCCTCTTTTGTGCTTTYTCTTTTCCATCGGTCCATCAGGCGCGCTGGAAATCTTCATCTGAAAGAGCGTGCAAACGTTCCGAAAGAATGTGCAAAATCCGGAACAATCCGCAAAAATTTTGCACATTATTTCCGAATCCGCCTGAAATAATTTGAAAAAGGGATTCTGAAATAATGTGCTAATTTACATTCAACTTGCAAAATGGCTTGTTTCACGTTAAGATGTAAAGAAGGATAGGGGAGAGAACGGAGGGATCGATGTGACGGACGAATCGATGAGCTATCGGGAGAAGGCGTACGCGCTTTTACAAGCGGATGCAGAGAAAATCATCCAACTCATCCGCGTGCAAATGGACCATTTGACGATGCCGCAATGTCCGGTGTATGAAGAAGTGCTTGACACGCAAATGTTCGGGTTGTCACGGGAAATTGATTTTGCGGTGCGCCTCGGGCTTGTGGAGGCGAAAGACGGAAAGGCGCTCCTTGACCGGCTTGAGCGCGAACTTTCCGCGTTGCACGAGGCCGTGGCCAAAAAGCGCGTACGATAAGAATATAAGGCAACTCAAACGATTGGCACACCATCGTTTGAGTTTTTCTGTTTTTCGGCAGGAAAACGGCGCGCCGCTGCGAATGATTTTAAGTACATACATGTTCACAGGGAAGAGGAACGATGGAACGACAATTATGGAAAAAAGTATTGAAGTGCTACGATTATCCGCTGATCGCCGCGGTCGCCATGCTGTCGTTGTTCGGATTGATTATGGTGTACAGCTCGAGCATGGTCACCGCTGTCATCCGCTTTGAAGTGCCAAGCGACTATTTTTACGAGCGGCAAAAACTGTGGCTGATTGCCGGATTCATCGCGTTCGCCATCATGATGGCGATTCCGTATAAAGTGTGGCGGGCGGAGCGATGGGTGAAACTCGTCTTTTTTGCTTCTCCATTGATGCTTATCGCCGTCGCCTTTCTCGGCCATACGGCCAACAACGCAACAAGCTGGTTTCGCGTCGGGGCGCTTTCGATCCAACCGGCGGAGCTCGCGAAGCTCGGCCTGATTTTATACTTGGCCGCAGCGTTCGCCAACAAGCGGAAGCGGCTGGCCGAGCCGGTGAAAAGCAATTTGTTCCCCATTTATTATACGCTTTTTATTTGCTTTTTGATCGCCATTCAGCCGGACTTCGGCACGGCAGCGATCGTTTTTGCCATTGCCATATGCGTCATTGTCTCGTCTGGGTTGCGCCTCATGTTACTCTTAAAGCAGCTATGCTTTTTTATTCTCGTTGGGGCGGTGTCGTCGCCGCTTTGGCTTCCGTTGATCGGCAAACACATCTTTTCTCCCGAGCGGATGTCGCGCCTTTACAGCTTTTTGGATCCATTTCAATACGCAAACGGCGATGGCTACCAGCTCGTTAATTCGTATTTGGCGATCGGGCTTGGCGGGCTGAAAGGTGTGGGACTTGGCAAAGGCATTCAAAAATACGGCTACCTGCCGGAGTCGCACACCGATTTTATTATGGCGGTCATCGCCGAGGAGCTCGGTTTGTTTGGCGTGACGTTTACGCTCGGGTTGCTTTCGTTTATTGTGCTGCGCGGGCTTTGGATTGCCCGCCGCTCCCACGATCCGTTTGGGAGCCTGCTTGCGATCGGCATCTCCGTCATGATCGGCTTTCAAACGTTCATTAACGTTGGTGGGGTCGTTGGCCTTATTCCGATTACAGGGGTGCCGCTGCCGCTCGTCAGCTATGGGGGAACGTCGCTTGTCCTGACCATGGCTTCGCTCGGTCTGCTTGTGAACATTTCCATGTTTGCAAAGTACGAGCAACGGTATAAAAAGGGTGAAAAAACGATGGTCAGCGGGCAGAAAAGAGGTCTGACTTTTTAGAAAGTGTATTTACAAATCGCCAAAACTTTTATACTTTTATTAAATAAAGGAGGAGGGACATGATGAGGACAAGACGAATTCGCAAAGTGCTAGTAGCCAACCGCGGGGAGATCGCCATTCGCGTCTTCCGCGCCTGCACAGAGCTTGACATCCGTACGGTGGCGATTTACTCAAAGGAAGATGCCGGCTCGTATCACCGCTATAAAGCGGATGAGGCGTATTTGGTCGGTGAGGGGAAAAAGCCGATCGAAGCCTACTTGGACATCGAAGGCATCATTGAGATCGCCAAAGCCCACGATGTCGATGCCATCCACCCGGGATATGGGTTTTTGTCGGAAAACATCCAATTTGCCAAACGGTGCCGCGAAGAGGGGATCATTTTCATCGGTCCGAACGAAGACCATTTGGATATGTTCGGCGATAAAGTGAAAGCGCGCCATGCGGCCATGAAGGCGGGCATTCCCGTCATTCCGGGCAGCGACGGTCCGGTCAGCGGCCTTGAAGAGGTCGTCCGCTTTGCCGAAACGCACGGTTATCCGATCATTATCAAGGCGGCGCTGGGCGGCGGCGGCCGCGGCATGCGCATCGTCCGCTCGAAGTCGGAAGTGAAAGAAGCGTTCGAGCGCGCCAAGTCGGAAGCGAAAGCGGCGTTTGGCAGCGACGATGTCTATGTCGAAAAGCTGATCGAAAAGCCGAAGCATATCGAAGTGCAAATTTTGGGCGACCATGAAGGAAACATCGTCCATTTGTATGAACGAGATTGCTCGGTGCAGCGCCGCCATCAAAAAGTTGTTGAAGTCGCGCCGAGCGTCTCGTTGTCGGACGAGCTGCGCGAGCGCATTTGCGAGGCGGCGGTCCGGCTCATGAGAAGCGTCGGCTACGTCAACGCTGGCACGGTTGAGTTTCTCGTCTCCGGGGATGAGTTTTATTTCATCGAAGTCAATCCGCGCATTCAAGTTGAGCATACGATCACCGAAATGATCACCGGGATTGACATCGTCCAGTCGCAAATTTTAATCGCCGACGGATTTTCGCTCCACAGCCCGGAAGTCGGCATTCCAAAGCAGGAGGACATCCGCATCAACGGCTACGCCATTCAGTCGCGGGTGACGACGGAAGACCCGCTCAACAACTTTATGCCGGATACGGGAAAAATTATGGCGTACCGTTCCGGCGGCGGTTTTGGCGTGCGCTTGGACGCCGGCAATGGCTTCCAAGGGGCGGTCATTACGCCGTATTACGATTCGCTGCTCGTGAAAGTGTCGACATGGGCGTTGACGTTTGAACAGGCGGCAAGAAAAATGCTGCGCAACTTGCGCGAATTCCGCATCCGCGGCATTAAAACGAACATTCCGTTTTTGGAAAACGTCGTTCAGCATCCGAAATTTTTGTCGGGGGAATACGATACGTCATTTATCGATACGACGCCGGAATTGTTTGTATTCCCGCGCCGAAAAGACCGCGGGACGAAAATGCTTACGTACATCGGCACCGTGACGGTCAACGGCTTCCCTGGCATCGGCAAAAAGAAAAAGCCAGTGTTTGACAAACCGCGCGTGCCGAAGGTGAGCCAAACGGAACCGATCCCAGCGGGAACGAAGCAAATTTTGGATGAACGCGGACCTGAAGGGCTTGTTCGCTGGATCCAAGAGCAGCCGCGCGTGCTCTTGACCGATACGACGTTCCGTGACGCCCATCAGTCGTTGTTGGCGACGCGCGTCCGCACGATCGACTTGTTGCGGATCGCTGAGCCGACGGCGCGTTTGCTGCCCAACTTGTTCTCGCTTGAGATGTGGGGCGGGGCGACGTTTGACGTGGCGTACCGCTTTTTGAAAGAAGATCCGTGGGACCGGCTGTTGAAGCTGCGCGAGCGCATCCCGAACGTGCTGTTCCAGATGCTTCTTCGCTCGGCCAACGCCGTGGGGTATAAAAACTATCCCGACAACGTCATCCGCGAGTTCGTTGAAAAATCGGCGCAAGCCGGCATTGATGTCTTCCGCATTTTCGACAGCCTAAACTGGGTGAAAGGGATGACGGTAGCGATCGATGCCGTCCGGCAAAGCGGCAAAATCGCCGAGGCGGCTATTTGCTATACGGGCGATATTTTTGACCCGAACCGGCCGAAGTACAATTTGGATTATTACAAAGCCTTGGCGAAAGAGCTCGAGCAAGCCGGAGCGCACATTTTGGGCATTAAGGATATGGCTGGTCTGTTGAAGCCGCAGGCGGCGTACGTGCTCATCTCCGCGCTCAAGGAAACGGTCGACATTCCGATCCATTTGCATACGCACGATACGAGCGGCAACGGCATTTACACGTACGCCAAAGCGATCGAAGCCGGCGTCGATATCGTCGATGTCGCCGTCAGCTCGATGGCCGGCTTGACGTCGCAGCCAAGCGCCAATACGCTCTACTATGCACTTGAAGGAACGGAGCGAGCGCCGGAGGTCGATATTTACGGCCTTGAGCAGTTGGCCCGCTATTGGGAAGATGTGCGCAAATTTTATCAGGAGTTTGAAAGCGGCATGAACGCGCCGCATACGGAAGTATACATGCATGAGATGCCAGGCGGCCAGTACAGCAACCTGCAGCAGCAGGCAAAAGCGGTCGGCCTCGGCGATCGGTGGGATGAAGTGAAAGAAATGTACCGCCGCGTCAACGACTTGTTCGGCGACATCGTCAAAGTGACGCCATCATCGAAAGTTGTCGGCGACATGGCGCTTTACATGGTGCAAAACAATTTGACGGAGCAAGACATTTTTGAACGCGGTGAAACGCTCAATTTCCCGGACTCGGTCGTGGAGTTTTTCGAAGGCTATTTAGGCCAGCCGCATGGCGGGTTCCCGAAAGAGTTGCAGCGCATTATTTTGAAAGGGCGCGAACCGATCACCGTTCGTCCGGGCGAGTTGCTCGAGCCGGTCGATTTCGAGCAAATCAAGCGGGAGCTGTACGACAAGCTTGGCCGCGAAGTGACCGACTTTGACGCCATTGCCTATGCGCTTTATCCGAAAGTGTTTTTGGAATATGCCGAAACGGTCGAAAAATACGGCGACATTTCGGTGCTCGATACACCGACGTTCCTGTATGGCATGCGCCTTGGCGAGGAGATCGAAGTGGAGATCGAGCGCGGAAAAACGCTCATCGTCAAGCTTGTGTCGATCGGCCAGCCGCAGGCGGACGGTACACGCGTCGTCTACTTTGAGCTGAACGGCCAGCCGCGCGAAGTCATCATCCGCGATGAAAGCATCAAAGCGGCTGTCGCTGAGCGCATCAAGGCTGACCGGACGAACCCGAACCACATTGCGGCGACGATGCCGGGCACGGTGGTGAAAGTGCTCGTGGAGAAAGGAGAAAAAGTTGACAAAGGCGACCATTTGATGGTTACGGAAGCGATGAAGATGGAAACAACGGTGCAGGCGCCGTTTGCCGGCATTGTCAAAGACATTTACGTCAAAAGCGGCGACGCCATTCAAGCGGGCGATCTGCTGATCGAGCTGTCCAAATGAAACGGTCTATACCGCACAAAAAAGGGATGCCCAAGTTTGCGGGCATCCCTGTTTGTTTGCGGACGGATGGCCGTCATTTCAACGTGGCCGGCGCCGCTTCCCCAGCTGAATGGCCGGCGGCTTTTACCGGCGCGCGGCGGGTGCGGAGCGCCAAAAGCAATAAATAGCTGAGCACACCGAACAGGCAGGAAATGAAAAAGGCGTGCGCCAAGGCAATGTATAAATTCAGCTGCGTAAAAACGACAAGCGCTCCAGTCGTCATTTGCGCGAGCACGAGAAAAAGGGCGATGAGCCATCCGTAGTAGATGACCGGCTGCCGGCGGTAATGGCGGACGGCATGTATCGCGGCGGCGGCGATCCAAATGATGATGACAGCAGCCGCCAATCGATGGCCCATCTGCACCCATTCATGAAACTGAACCGGGAGGAGGCGCGTTTTCGCGCAAAGCGGCCAGCTCGGACAGGCGAGGCTGGCGTTCGTATGGCGCACGAGCGCCCCGGTGTAGACGACGATGTATGAGTATATGGTGATGCCGTAAATATGAAACTGCATTTTGCCGTCAAGGGAAAGCGAAGCGGCGGAAAACGTTTTGTCGATTTCAAAAATCAATAGCGTCAACAGCAGCACAGCGGCAAACGAAATGAGCGAAATGCCAAAATGCAAGGCGAGGACGAAATCGGACTGCCCCCACACGACCGCGGCGGCGCCGATCAGCCCTTGCAAGACGAGAAAGACGAACGATATGACAGCTAAAAATTTCGTCTCCCGCACATGGCCAATGGCTCGCCACGCCCAGATGGAAAGGATGAGCACCATGATGCCGGCAAGGCCGGAAACGAGTCGATGGCTCAGCTCGATGATGAGCTCGGGCGTAATGTGATCCGGCACCCATTGGCCGTTGCACAGCGGCCATGATCGGCCGCACCCCATGCCGGAGCCGGTTTTTGTCACGAGCGCCCCGCCGATCAGGACAAACAGCATCGCCAACGTGGTTGCCGAGGCAAACCATTTCAGTGAACGTTGCAAAATCTTCACCTTCTTGTATTGAGAAATTGTGATTTTGTCCATATTAGTAAAGTGATGGATTTTATTGCAGCCAACCGTGTTGCCAAGCCAAGTCTATTTTACACGATGGCGTCGGGAAACACAAAATGACGTTTGCATATTGAATAAGTCGATTAAGTTTGCTAGAAATATTAATGGGACAAGCGAATGAGCCGTTTTGGGCATGCGGATTCAAAAATTTGACACAAATTATTCAAAAAAAGTTCACATGCTGAGAAAAAAATGTGATTTAATATAAAGAGAAAACAGCCCATTTTTGTTATTTCTCATTGGAAGGAATTTCAGGCACTATGATGGCGCTGTCTATAGGATGGGGCGGCGCAGCGAGGAGGAACAGGAGAAATGGCTGATTTGAAAGCGGTGCATCAAGCCGCGGCCGATGCGGGGCATCGTCCGCAGGCTGGCGTCAAGGCGCTTTGGAAAGAATGGTCGTCTGTTGTGAAAATCGGAATTGTCAATTCCAATTTGATTACAACATTCGCCGGAATGTGGCTGGCGTTTTATTTTACTGGGGAACATTTTTTGGAGAACTTGCATCTTGTCTTTTTCACGCTGTTCGGAGCGGCGCTTGTCATCGCCGGTTCGTGCAGCATCAACAACTTCATTGACCGTGACATCGACCGGTATATGGAGCGGACGAAAGCGCGCCCGACCGTCACGGGGACGATGGATCCACGGCGGGTGCTTTGGCTTGGGGCGGCGCTTGTCGTGATCGGTGAGATGAGCCTGCTTATGACAACGGTTACGGCTGCGGTCGTTGGATTGATCGGTGTGGTGACATACGTCTTCTTATACACGCTTTGGACGAAGCGCCATTACACGATCAACACCGTTGTCGGCAGCATTTCCGGCGCTGTGCCGCCGGTAATCGGCTGGACGGCGGTCGATCCGGATTTCCATATTGTTCCGCTCATCCTGTTTTTAATCATGTTTTTATGGCAGCCGCCGCACTTTTTGGCGTTGGCGATGAAGCGATGCGAAGAATACCGCGCTGCCGGCATTCCGATGTTGCCGGTCGTCCACGGGTTTGCCATGACGAAGCGGCAAATCATCGTTTGGGTGGCGTGTTTGTTGCCGTTGCCGTTTTACTTGTTCTCGCTCGGCGTGCCGTTTTTAACGGTGGCCACGCTGCTCAATGTCGGCTGGTTGCTGTTGGGATTGGCGGGCTTGAAAATGAAAGATGACATCAAATGGGCGAAGTGGATGTTCGTCTATTCGCTCAACTACTTGACGATTTTGTTCGTGGCGATGGTCATCGCTACGCTTTGGTGAATTAAGGTAAAATTCTTTCTTTGTGAAAGAATTTATATACATTTATCCATCAAAGAAAGAGGGGTTTGATTAGGCTATGAAGAAAGGGCTGCGTAACTGGCGCTTATTTTCCCTGTTCGGGATGATGGCGCTGCTGCTCGCCGGCTGCGGCAAGCCGTTTTTATCGACGCTCCAGCCAGCCGGTGAAGTAGCGGACATGCAGTATTCGCTCATGCTGTTGAGCACATCGATCATGGTGCTCGTCATTGTCGTCGTAGCGATTATCTTTGTTTACGTTGTCATCCGCTTCCGGCGGCGCAAGGGGGAAGAAAATAAAATCCCGAAGCAAGTGGAAGGGAGCCATAAGCTGGAAATTATCTGGACTGTCATTCCGATCATCCTCTTGCTCATTTTAGCCGTTCCGACGGTATTGACAACGTTTAAACTGGCTGATGTGAAGGCGATGAATGACAAAGACCGCGATAAAAAAGGCACGGTCGTTGTCAATGTGCGCGCCAACTTGTACTGGTGGGAGTTTGAATATCCGGACTACGGCATTATTACAAGTCAAGATTTGGTTGTGCCGACGAATGAAAAAGTGTATTTCAACTTGATCGCGTCGGATGTCAAACACTCGTTCTGGATTCCGGCGGTCGGCGGCAAAATGGATACGAACACCGATAACAAAAACCAATTTTGGCTTGTTTTTGACCAAAAAGCGACCGATAAAGCCGGCGGCGTCTTTTACGGCAAATGTGCGGAGCTTTGCGGTCCATCGCATGCATTGATGGACTTTAAAGTTCGGCCGCTGCCGCGTGATCAGTTTGACGCGTGGGTGAAAAAGATGCAAAACGCGAAAAAACCGGTTGTCACCGATCCGGTCGCCAAACAAGGGGAAGCCATTTTCAACAAAAGCTGTATTGGCTGCCATGCGGTAACACCGCTCGACAAGCGTCCGGAGCAAGCGCGTACGGCGCCGAACTTGGCGAACTTTGGCGATCGCCAACGGATTGCCGGCATTTTGGAGCATAATGAAGAAAACTTGAAAAAATGGCTTAGAGATCCTGAAAGCGTCAAACCTGGAAATAAAATGACAGGTACATATGGCAAACTGTCAGAAGAACAAATTGATGCATTGGCGAAATATTTGATGAGCTTAAAAGTGGAATAAGGCATAAAAGGGAGGTTTCACTGTGAGTACGATCGCTCGCAAAAAGGGTGTTGGCGCCGTTTTATGGGATTACCTGACGACGGTCGACCATAAAAAAATCGCCCATTTGTACTTAATTGCTGGCGGGTTTTTCTTCTTGCTCGGCGGTCTCGAGGCGTTGCTCATCCGCATTCAGCTCGTGAAGCCAAACAATGATTTTCTTGTCGGCGGGCTGTACAATGAAGTGCTGACGATGCACGGGACGACGATGATTTTCTTGGCTGCGATGCCGCTTCTTTTCGCGTTTATGAACGCGGTCGTGCCGCTGCAGATCGGCGCGCGCGACGTCGCGTTCCCGTTTTTGAACGCGCTTGGGTTTTGGATGTTTTTCTTTGGCGGGCTGTTTTTAAACTGTTCGTGGTTTTTAGGCGGCGCGCCTGATGCTGGGTGGACGTCGTATGCGTCGTTGGCGCTTGATTCAAAAGCCCATCATGGCATTGATTTCTATACGCTTGGCTTGCAAATTTCCGGCTTCGGAACGATCATGGGTGCCATTAACTTTCTTGTGACGATCATCAACATGCGCGCTCCGGGCATGACGTTTATGCGCATGCCGATGTTCACTTGGGCGACGTTTGTGACATCGGCGCTCATCTTGTTTGCGTTTCCGCCGTTGACGGTCGGCTTGATTTTCATGATGATGGATCGATTGTTTGGCGGCAACTTCTTTAATCCGGCTGCCGGCGGCAACACGATCATTTGGGAGCACTTGTTCTGGGTGTTTGGTCATCCGGAAGTATATATTTTAATCCTGCCATCGTTCGGTATTTTCTCGGAAATCTTTGCGACGTTCTCGCGCAAGCGGCTGTTCGGCTATTCGTCGATGGTGTTTGCAACTGTGCTTATTGCCTTTTTCGGGTTCATGGTATGGGCGCATCATATGTTTACGGTTGGTATGGGACCGATTGCGAACGCCATCTTTGCTGTTGCGACGATGGCGATCGCCGTTCCGACAGGAGTCAAAATTTTCAACTGGTTGTTTACCATGTGGGGCGGAAGCATCAAGTTTACGACGCCGATGTATTATGCGGTCGCCTTCATTCCGTCGTTCGTCATGGGCGGGGTGACCGGGGTTATGCTGTCGGCGGCTGCAGCGGATTACCAATACCATGACAGCTATTTCGTCGTCGCTCACTTCCATTACGTCATTGTCGGCGGGGTTGTGTTCGCTCTGCTTGCCGGCACGCATTACTGGTGGCCGAAAATGTTTGGCCGCATGTTGAACGAAACGCTTGGCAAAATTACATTCTGGTTGTTCTTTATCGGCTTCCATTTGACGTTCTTTATTCAGCACTTCCTCGGTTTGACGGGGATGCCGCGCCGCGTGTTCACGTACTTGCCGAACCAAGGATGGGAGACGGGGAACTTCGTCAGCACGGTCGGGGCGTTCTTTATGGCCATCGCAACGGTCATTTTGCTCATTAACATTGTGATTACGACGGTAAAAGGGGAAAAAGTGCCAGGCGATGCCTGGGGCGACGGCCGCACGCTCGAATGGGCGATCGCTTCGCCGCCGCCGGTGTACAACTTTGCGCAAACCCCGCTTGTCCGCGGCTTGGACGCCTTCTGGCTTGAAAAAATGGAAGGCAAAAAAGAATTGACGCCGGCGGAGCCGCTTGGCGACATTCATATGCCGAACTCGTCATTCCTGCCGTTTATTATTTCGTTCGGCCTGTTTGTCGCCGCCTTCGGCTTTACGTATCATAACGATGCTGGATGGGGCTTGCCGGTCGGCATTCTCGGGCTGCTCATTACGTTCGGTTCGATGTTCTTGCGTTCAGTGATCGATGATCACGGTTTCCACATCCATAAAGAAGAAGTGCTTGAACTTGAGAAGAAGGGGGCGAACGCCTGATGCATGCAGAGGAAAAACTGACGGCCGAGACGTTTCCGGCCGCGCCGGAACGCGCCACCCTTGAGGGGAAAAATAAGTTTCTCGGCTTCTGGCTCTTTTTAGGCGGAGAGACGGTGCTGTTCGCCTCTCTCTTCGCCACCTATTTGGCGCTGAAAGATAAAACGAACGGCGGCCCTTCGGCCGAAGAGCTGTTCCAAATGCCGATCGTGTTCATGGCGACAATGTTGCTGCTAACAAGCAGTTTGACGAGCGTGTATGCCATTTATCATATGAAAAACTTTGATTTTAAAAAGATGCAGCTCTGGTTTGGCATTACCGTTTTGCTTGGCGCCGGCTTTTTGGCCCTTGAGATTTACGAGTTTTATGAGTATGTCCATGAAGGCCATAAGTTTACGACCAGCGCTTTCTCTTCAGCGTTTTACACGCTCGTTGGCACGCACGGAAGCCACGTCGCGTTCGGATTGCTTTGGATTCTGACGCTCATGATCCGCAACGCTAAGCGTGGGTTGAATTTATACAACGCCCCGAAATTTTACGTCGCGAGCCTTTACTGGCACTTCATCGACGTCGTCTGGGTGTTCATTTTTACGGTTGTATACTTGATGGGAATGGTGGGGTGAACGTATGGCGAACCAAACGAACTCTGGAAATGAACGCGTCGATTTGGCGTATCGCCGGCGGAAAAACGCGGAAGAGATGCGCCATCAAATGATTGCATTCGTCTTGATGATTTTGCTGACGCTCATCGCTTTCGCCGCCGTTGGTTACGAAGAGTTTTCCCATTGGTTTGTCGTTCCGTTTATTTTGCTTTTGGCCGCCGTGCAGGTCGCATTCCAGCTTTATTATTTCATGCACATGAGCCATAAAGGCCACGAATTTCCGGCGATGTTTATTTACGGCGGCGTGGCGGTCATGCTTCTACTTGTTTGGGCGTTTACGACGGTCGTTTGGTGGTAGGCAAAAGGGGGAATCGGTTTTGCGCCGGTTTCCCCTTTTTTCAATAGCCCTGGCGCGGCGTCGTGTAGTATAATGGGAAAGGACAAATCAGGAGGGGATTCGTATGTTTCAATCGCTGCAAATGTTTGGCCCTGTTGCCCTTTGGAGTCCGTTTTTTTTGCTTGTGTTAGCGGCGGTTGCGTTGCTGTACATTGGGATAACTGGGCCATGGCGGCAGCGTTTCGGCCTCGGTGATGCGGTTTCGGGGAAGCAGAAGGCGTATTTTTTGACAGGGATCGTGCTTCTTTATATATGCAAAGGGTCTCCGGTGGATTTGATGGGCCATTTGACGTTCACTGCCCATATGGTGCAAATGGCAGTGCTGTATTTGATCGTGCCGCAATGTTTTATTTTAGGCATTCCGGCGCCGCTTTATGAGCGTGCGTTCCGCATCGCAGCGGTGCGCCGCGTGTTTCGGCTGTTGACAAAGCCGATTGTGGCGTTGCTGCTGTTTAACGGTTTGTTTTCGCTTTATCACGTTCCATTCATTTTTGACGCCGTGAAAATGAATATGTGGCTGCATGCGTTTGTTACCTCGGTCATTTTCGTTGCCGCGTTTTGCATGTGGTGGCCGCTTGTCAATAAGCTGCCCGATTGGCAAACGCTGTCCGGCTTAAAAAAAATGGGTTACATTTTCGCTGACGGCATGCTGTTGACCCCGGCTTGCGCGCTCATCATTTTTACCGATACGCCGCTTTATGCGACGTATACTGACCCGAAAGCATGGATGACCGCGCTGGCTCTATGCGTTCCTCAAGGAACGTTGGCTTCGCTTGATTTGACCGGGCCGCAAATGTTTTTATCGATGTCGCCGCTCCATGACCAGCAGCTCGGCGGAGTGTTGATGAAAATCATCCAGGAAATCGTGTACGGGACGATGCTGTTCTTCATCTTCACCGAATGGTATCGGAAGGAGCGGGAGAAAGAGCCAAGCATGGATATGGAGCCGCGGCCGACCAAACTGTAAAGCGTGGTTGGCCGCCAACGATGAACAAAGAAGAAAGGGAGAGAAGCGATGGCGGTTTTACCGACAATCAGCACGAGCTGCATCGTGATCAGCGCTTTGCTTGTTGCTTATGGGTGGTATTTGATCAGCCGCAGGCGGATCGAAGCGCATAAAAAGGTGATGCTGACGGCAGCGGCGTTTGCGTTGCTGTTTTTCATCATTTACATGTCACGGACGTTGTTTATCGGCAATACGAGCTTTGGTGGACCGGAGAACGTCAAAGTGTATTATACGCTGTTTCTCATTTTCCATATTATTTTAGCGACGGTCGGGGCAGTGTTTGGCCTTGTCACGATTTGGACGGGATTAAAAGACAAGCGGGCCCGCCACCGTCGGCTCGGGCCGATCACAAGCATCATTTGGTTTGGCAGCGCCTCAACCGGGGTGGTCGTCTATTGGCTGCTTTATGTCCTCTATCCAGGGGGCCAAACGACGTCGCTCATCAAGGCGGTGCTCGGTTTTTAACCCGCGGGCAAGGAGCAAGGGAAGCGGTGGTTGCATAGCATAGAATATATAGATGCAATTTGAAGATTTAACGTTTGCAGCTTTTACAGAGCGATTTGATCGACTGTCGGGCGACCGAACAACGCCGCTTCCGGGTAGTTGTTCGGTCTTCCGTCACGCTAAGGCGTGGCGAAGGCAAGCTTGTGGCTTGCCTCCGACAGTCGAAAAATAGGCAAGCGACTTTTTCATCAAGGATATGTTAAACTTTTTCGTTGCATCTATATAGACGTGATTTTGTGCAGCGGGGGGAGAAGGCGGTGAACACGTTCCGCTATCGGAAACGGAGCGCCGTGGAAGCGACGCTGTTGACGATTGTCATGATGTGTGTGCGCGACCAAGCGGCGGTCGCCCTTGACGATTGTGAGGTGTTCATCACCGTTGCCCAAGGCGAGCGGTGCCGCGTCACGGTAAGGATGTCCATTCGATATGGGGCGCCGGTGATGGCGGTTTGCCGCCAGCTGCAGCAGCACATCGCCGAGGAGATCGCCGCGATGACGCCATATGTCGCCGAGGCGGTCGACATTGTCGTCAAACGGCTTGTCATGCCAGAAAAAAACGCATGAGAACCGTGCTCTCATGCGTTTTTTGATTATTCTTTGATTTTTTCAAGCTCGCTTTTGACCTGCGCCAACACGTTTTGGCATTGGCTGACAAGAGAGGACGGAAAATGTTCATCATCGCCGTATTCGACGCCGTGTGGATAGTAATGTTTCCCTAAAATCGGCGTGAGCAACTTAATGAGTGCATAGCGCGAATCGACGTCTCCCTCGATGGCGTATCCTTGAACGCGCAAATAGTAGGTGCCTTCTTTCACGACGTATTTCCGGTCGTATGTGACCCGTTCATAATCCCATTGCGCCGCGCGCACAAAGCCGAGGCGCTCCATAATGTCATCAAGGCGGGACAGTTCGACCGTCTGATTTTCCAGTCCGGTATTTTCAAACTTCATCTTTCTTCCTCCTAACAACACAGTATGTAAAAGCGCCAAACAGGAAATCATCCCCTCATTTATAATAGTACGAAAACGGTTTGCTTTTCAACGAATTGTTTGTCTTTTTGGGCGTCCTCTTTTTTTTGCCTCTAAAAAACAGCTATAATGACAATAAGGAGATTGGGCAGAAAGCGGGAGTTGCTGTGTGAAATGGTTTTTCCTTTTTTTGTTTTTCTTGATCGGATTGTATTATTTTGTGCCGAGCCCGCCACCCCCGAGCCCCCCGGAGCAGCCAGAGACGAATAGATACATGTTGAAAGAGCCGAAGGCGACGGCCGGCATGGTTGCGTTGCTCGGGCAATCGGCGCAAGAGGCGAAACAACTGCTTGGCGCTCCAGACCGGATCGACCCGTCAGCTTACGGGTATGACTGGTGGGTGTACAGCCGTCGCTCGGAGTCGTACGTGCAGATTGGTGTCTTGCGCGGCCGGGTCGTCACCGCCCTTGTTGGCGGAGAAAAGGTGAACGTTGAGCCGTTTGCGATCGGCCAGCGGTTGCAGACGATTTTTCAAACGATGCCGGTGCTATCGAACATTGAGATTAAGCTAGGCAGCGGGACATACCGGTTTGAGCTGTCTGAACAAGATTACTCGTCAAGGCCGGTCGTCAAAGTCGGCAGCGTCTACGCCCAGCTGTACGTTGACCGCTTTACCGGTGAGGTGGCGGCCGTCCGCTTGATGGATGCGGAAACGTTCGTCAAGTTGCGGCCGTACGAGCTCGTTTACCGCGGCAGCCTGCCGGCGGCCGCGCCGCTGTCGGAAGAAAAGCGACAGACTGTTGATGCAGCCAACGCGAAGCAAATTTTTGACTGGACGAATTTGATCCGCCGCCGCCACGGACTTTCTCCTCTCATGTGGGATGACAAGGCCGCCGCCGCTGCCGCCAAACATAGCCGAGATATGCATGATCACCGGTTTTTCTCCCACGAGTCGCCGCAGTACGGCGATTTATCGAAGCGGCTTGGCGCGCTTCACATTCCGTTCCAGCTTGCCGGGGAAAATATCGCCGCCCATCAAGTCGATGGCGTCGAGGCGACCATCGGATGGCTGAACAGCCAAAACCATCGGAAAATTATGTTGAACGAAGAGTTCACTCGCTTGGGCGTTGGCGTCTACGCCGATTATTATACGCAAAACTTCTTTACGCCGCTCTAAAAATTGGGCGCACCTCTGCGTGCTGGATGCGATATGATATGGCAGATAGGCATGAGTGGATGAAAGGGATGAGAACCGCCATGGCCAAGCCTCTGCATCCTTCCGTTGAACAGTTTAAACAGTTTGTCAAAAAACATCCAAAAATCATTCAAGAGGTGCGCAGTGGCAAAAAGACGTGGAAACAAGTGTATGAGGATTGGTATTTGTTCGGGGAAGACGATGACATATGGGAGCCGTATCGGGAAGCAAACGGCGCAACAAAAGAGGAGGAAAAAGGAACGAACAAATGGCTCGATAAGCTCGCGGCTATGCTTGGACAGATCGATGCAGCCGAGGTGCAAAAACATTTGGCGAACGTCCAGCAGGCGATCGCGGCGATCCAAAGCATTCTTTCCGAATTTCAAGGGGGCGATCAAGAACAAAGAAACAAAGAAGCGCATCCGTTTTCGTTCCGCAAAGATTAAAGGGTGGTGGCGATGAGGAAAGATGTATGGCAATATGTGCAAGGAACACCGATGCTACGCGCGTTTTTGCGTGAACAGCCGCGCTGGTACCGGCTTCTTGCCCGCCGTCCGCATGAGCTGTCGACGTTCCAATTGGCCGCCTTGCGCCACTATGAGCTGACGATCCCCGATAAAGTGGAAAAAATCTCCCAATCGTTGCAAATGGCGTCGCTCATGTGGCAAATGTTTAAAGCCATGCGCGACTAATCGGGCGGCCAACGGCAAAGACTAGTTTTGAAAGGGAGTGATGTCTTTGCCAAAGTGGTTCGCATGGCTTGCGGGCGTCATGTTGCTTGCGGCGTATGCCTTCTTTGAGCCGGCGCCGTCGTCCTCCGCTAACGCCGAAGCGGTGGGCGGCACGCTGCAGGTGAAGCATGAAGTGAAAGGAAGTGACGTATTCATTGAATGTGTTGCCGTCCACTTTCCGTTCCGCAAAGGGAGCGGCGGCGGACACATTAATGTCTATGTCAACGGGCAAAAAATGACTGAAGTATACACGGCCGCCTTTATCGTGCGCGGCTTGCCGAGTGGGAAGCATACCATCCGTCTTGAGCTCGTCTACAATGATGGGAAAGCAACCGGCATGACGCACGAATTTGACGTCGCCATCCGATAGAGATGACGACGATCGTTTAAAAGATGAACGGGGGCGATTCAGCACAGCCTGGATCGCCTTTTTTTGTTTGCTTCTTTGCTATCTCTTTCCTTTCCATTTTCTTTTCGTTCATGGTATGATGGATAATGGAGGTGCCATTTGGTGAGGATTGCGACTCTCGAGCGCATCGAGATTTTAGATAAAGCAGAAGCGTTGGCCAAAATGATCGTCGAGTCGGACGTGGCGGACGAATACCGCCGCGCCTTTTGGCGGCTGAAGCAAGACCGCTGCGCCCAGCAGCTGATCGCTCGCTTTGTCAAGCTGAAGGAGCGCTACGAAGAAGTGCAGCGCTTCGGAAAATACCATCCTGATTACCGCGACGTGATGAAAGAAGTGCGCGAAGCGAAGCGGGAGCTCGATTTGCATGAGACGGTCGCCGCCTTTAAGGAGGCGGAGAAGGCGATGCAAGAGCTGCTTGATGAGATCAGCGTGCTGATCGGCAAAGCGGTATCGGAACATGTGAAAGTGCCGACCGGAAATCCGTACTTTTTGTCGGCGGGCTGTTCCGGCGGCTGCGGGGCGGGCGGAAGCTGCGGCTGCCGCACATAAAAAAAGGGGAAGGGACTATGTTTCCAAAACGGCAAGGGATTATCGTTTGGCTTCATTCGCTGAAATATGGGAAACAGTTGCGCAAGTTCGGCAACATTCATTACATTTCCAAACGGCTGAAGTATGCTGTTCTGTATTGTGATATGGAGCAAGTCGACCATGTAATGAAAAAGCTCGCCTCGCTTCCATTCGTCAAGCGGGTCGAGCCGTCGTACCGCCCATTTTTAAAACTGGAATTTGAATCGAAAGGGGAGAAGGAAAAAGACTCCCCGTATCCGCTTGGATGAAAGAAAACAGCGGGTCGAAAAAAGCCGGCGCCGGCTTTTCGGCCCGCTGTTTCTTTGTTTACTGAAGCGGCGGGATGAAGCGATTCATCCGCATAATGCCGATCAAATGCTGGTAATATAAGTCAAGTTCGGCGAACATCGTTGATGGCTTGACATCAAGGTGAATGACGTCCATGTCCAGCTCCTTTGCGGTTTCCATAAACAGTTCGTACCGTTTGTTCGGCTTGACGAACGGATCGGGAATGCCTTCGCGGCAAATGTAAAGCGGCTGGAAATCGCCGGGGTCCGTCGGATGAAGGACAACGGCCAAGGAGACGACCGCCTGGCCTTTTTTCACCGTATGGAAGGCAAAGAAGCCGGACAAACGGTGGCGGTTGGCCTTCGCCAATTCAATTAGCTCATATATATCGGAATACCCTTCGCCAAGTTCGATGAACCGTTGGATCATGAATAGCTCCCCCTTGCAAGCATCGTCCACCCTTAACTTTACCGGCCATCCTCGCGAATTGCAATCAAAAAAAAACCTTGCGGAAACGAACCCGCAAGGTCCTTTCCAGTTCCTTGCCTCCGCGCAGGGCGGAACAAGGAGCGGAAAGAATAAAGAAAAGGGAGAGGAGAAACCGGAGGAAGAACTTATGGGGAAACGTAAGTCTTCTCCGTCACTGGCAACAACGCGTCAAGCGTGTTGCCATTACTCATTATGGACCGTTTGCCGATTTCTATACATGAATGGCGAAAAAATTCCCTAGTTTGACGATCATCAACTTTATGGTAAGATTACCATGAAAACGACGAATCAAATGGCTGACAAGGCCACCTTGAAACGGTGAATTGGGTGAAGATGATGAGAGTCATTTCCGGAACATGCAAAGGACGGCATCTGCAAGCGGTTCCAGGGATGTCGACGCGGCCGACGACCGATAAAGTCAAAGAAGCGATATTTAATATGATCGGGCCATATTTCTCAGGCGGCATCGGCCTTGATTTGTTTGCTGGCAGCGGCGGCTTGGGCATCGAGGCGCTCAGCCGCGGAATTGAGCGCGTCATTTTCGTCGATCATGACAGGAAAGCGGTACAGACGGTTCGAAAAAACGTGGCGGCCTGCGGGCTTGAAAAGCGGGTGGAAATTTACTGCAACGACGCCGAGCGGGCGCTGAAGGCGGTAGCGAAGCGCGGCCTCCGCTTTGCGGTTATTTTCCTCGATCCGCCGTACAAAGAGAAACAGTGGCCGACGTTGCTGTCGTCGATCGCCGAGCGTCAGTTGCTGGAACCGGACGGCGTCGTCGTCGCTGAACACTCGGCGGAGGCGGAGCTGCCGGAGGAGGTTGGCGGCCTGATACGATGGAAGCGGGAAACATACGGTATCACCGGTGTGACGATTTATAGATGGGAAGGGGATGGAAGCGATGGCGAGCATTGCGGTTTGCCCGGGGAGCTTTGACCCTGTGACGTACGGGCATTTGGATATTATTAAACGGGGGGCGAAAGTGTTTGACCAAGTGTATGTGGCGGTGTTGAACAACTCGTCGAAAAAGCCGCTGTTTACTGTCGAGGAGCGGATCGAGCTGCTGCGTGAGGTAACGCGGACGCTTAAGAACGTCCATGTCGAAGCGTTTCACGGCCTGCTTGTTGATTACGCCCGCAGCAAAAAAGCGAATGCCATTTTGCGCGGCTTGCGCGCTGTGTCCGATTTCGAATACGAAATGCAAATTACGTCGATGAACCGCGTCCTCGATGAAAACATTGAAACGTTTTTTATGATGACGAACAGCCAGTATGCGTTTTTAAGCTCGAGCATCGTCAAAGAAGTGGCGAAATACAACGGCGATATTTCCGAGCTCGTGCCCCCGGTCGTTGAGCAGGCGCTCAGGCGGAAATTTGCGTCCATAGCCGCTGATTGACGCTTCCTTATCGAAGCAGCTTAAGCGAACGCTGCAGTCGGCGCCGGCCCGGTTTTGTCGTCAAGGGCGGCTCACGGCCGAGACGACGCAAACCGCCCCGATGGCTGGATGCTGCCAAGAAGCTGGGCGCTCAAGCGGCTTATGAGCGCCCGCGCGATTCACTGGCCGCCTTGATGACGAGCCATATATAAAGGCAAAGGAAAAACAGTGTCAGGAGCGGCCCGTATTGCTGCAACAGCCGCCAGCCTTCATTCCAAGCGTTGCCCGGGGCGGCGTGAAGAAACGCCGGAATGTTGGTTGGCATCCCGTCGGCTGTTTTGATGTACAACGGTTTCCAAAGCAAGTATGTAAAGGAAGCGGCAAACACTCCGTGCAGCAAGCGCGCGATGAAAAACGGCTGAAAGCGGATGTTCGCTTCGGCGAGAATGCTGGCGACTTGCGCTTGGACGGAAAAGCCGCCGAAAGCGAGGACGAAGCTTGTTGCCACCGCTTTTTCCATCAGCATCGCCTCATCGGTCTGGCTGATCATTTGGCTGCCGAGCGTAATTTCAAACAAGCCGGAAAACACTGGGATGTCAAGCTGCTCCGGCAGCTGGGCAAGGCGGAGCAGATGGCGCAGCAACGGGGCAAGCTGTTCGGTCAAATGCATCATATACAGCAGTTTATTCATGACCGAAAAGAGAATAATAAAACCGCCGATCATTAACAGCGTTTGGACAGAAGAGCGCACGGCGTCGCCAAGAAGTTTGCCAAGCGGCTGTTCGTTTTTCAGTCGCGTGCGGTGCAGTGTGCGCAACGCATACGGGAGCGAAAATGAGCGTGGCTGCCGCTTCGATTGCCTCTGTTCTTTTCGGATGCCGTGAAAGCGCATGATCAGCCCAACGCTAATGTTTCCTAAATAGTGGGAAACGGCCAGCACAAGGCCGAGTTGCGGGTTGTTGAAAAATCCCGCTGATACAGCTCCAAAAATAAAAAGTGGGTTGGATGAATTGGTGAACGACGAGAGCCGTTCGGCTTCAATCGTCGTCAGCTGTTTTTCCTGGTACAGGCGGGCGGTCAGCTTGGCTCCAGACGGGTAGCCGGACGCCATTCCCATGGCCCAGGCGAATCCGCCGACGCCCGGGACGCGAAACAACGGGCGCATGAGCGGCTCGAGCAAGACGCCAAGGAAGCTGACGACGCCGAAGCTGATGAGCAGCTCCGAGACGATGAAAAACGGCAAAAGCGATGGAAAGACGACCTCCCACCACATATTTAAACCGCGAATGGACGCTTCAAGCGACTGTTTTGGATAGCAAATGAGCGAAAACGCAAACAAGGTGGCGGCGGAAGCGAGCAATACGGTTTTCCATTTCGCTCCCCAATTTTGTTTCACTTTTTTCCCCCCTTTTTTGCCGTGCGGCTTCGCGTGGTACAACCTCATATAACCTAATATACGAGCATAGGGGGGCGTTTTAGACCATAAGATGAAAGCGGAGAACGCTGCGACAAAGGGGGGAGGAGGCGTGCCGCCAAAAGTCGGATTGGCGCTCGGGTCGGGAGGAGCGCGCGGGTTCGCCCATCTTGGGGTATTGAAAGTGCTCGAGGAGGAGCATATTCCGATTTCCTATTTGGCCGGCAGCAGCATCGGCGCGCTCGTCGCCGTCCTTTACGCAAGCGGCCATGGCCTCCATCGTCTCTATCGGTTGGCTCAATCGTTTCGACGCAACGATTTTCTTGACTGGACGGTGCCGAAAATGGGGCTGATCGCTGGCGAGCGCATCACGCAGTTCATTCGCTTGTTGACGAAAGGGAAACGAATCGAGGAGATGTCCCCGCCTGTGGCCGTTGTCGCTGCTGATTTGCAGACGGGGGAGAAAGTCGTGTTTCGGCAAGGGGAAGCAGCCGAGGCGGTGCGGGCGAGCATCTCGATTCCCGGCATTTTTGTGCCGGCGGAAGTGAATGGCAGGCTGCTTGTCGACGGTGGCGTCGTCGACCGGGTGCCAGTGTCGGTCGTCCGGGCGATGGGAGCGGATATTGTCATCGCCGTCGATGTCTCTCCGCTCAACACGAAGGCGGAAATTGCGTCGATCGCCGATGTCATTTGGCAGAGCCTCGATATTTTGCAAGCGGAACTGGTAGCTCACCGTCAGCTCGCCTCAGACGTTATGATCCGGCCGCGAGTCGAACAGTATAGCTCGCGGGCGTTCACGGATATTGAGGAAATCATCGCTTGTGGGGAAGAGGAAGCGCGGAAGCAAGTGGGAGCGATCCGTCAAGCGATTGAACAGTGGAAGGAGCCATCACACGAATGAAGAAACGGACGTATATTGCGCTGTTTTTCTTTGGCGCCGCCCTCACCTTTTTGCTCATTTTTATGAAGCTGCCGTATTACGTGACGATGCCGGGAAGTGCGCAAAGTTTAAAGCCGCTCGTTCACGTGGAGCGCGGAGACCGCGATGAGGGAACGTTTATGCTTACGACGGTGCGGATGGGGCGGGCGAATGTGATGGCGTATTTGTTGGCCCATATCCGCCCGTTTTATGAGCTTCATCCGGTCGAGGAAATCAAGCAGGAAGGAGAGAGCGACAAGGAATATACGATGCGCCAGCTTGAGCTTATGGAACAGTCGAAGGAAGCGGCGATCGTCGTCGCTTATCGCCACGCCGGAAAGCCGGTGTCGTATGAACCTCATGGCGTTTATGTCATGAGCGTCCTCCCTGATATGCCGGCCGCCGGCCGTCTAGAGACCGGCGATCGCATCGTCGCGATCGACGGAAAGCCGCTCGGCACATCGGAGCAGATGGTCAACTACATTCGCGGAAAACAAGCGGGTGATCGCGTCCGCGTCGCATTCATTCGCGGCCGGAAGCGGCAGGAAACAGAGCTCGAGCTGAAGCCGTTTCGACAGCACCCGAACCAAGTCGGCCTTGGGGTGACACTCATGACCGATTATGACGTCCGCACCGACCCGCCGGTTGACGTCGAGTCGGAACAAATCGGCGGACCGTCGGCTGGGCTCATGTTTTCACTTGAAATTTACAACCAACTTGTCGATGAAGATATTACAAAAGGTCATAAAATCGCCGGCACCGGAACGATTGATCTTGACGGAAACGTCGGGCCGATCGGCGGTGTTTCGCAAAAAGTCGTGGCCGCTGACCGCGAAGGAGCCGAGGTGTTTTTCGCGCCGAACGAACATGGTGCGCCGACGTCGAACTATCGCGAGGCGGTGCGGACGGCGAAAAAAATCGGGACGCATATGAAAATCGTCCCGGTCGATACGTTCGACGAGGCGGTCCGTTATTTGCGCTCTATGCCGGAAACGTAAATCGGCGCCGTGGCGTATTCTTCTTTCAGCGCGGCGCTGTAGAGCGGCTCCGGAAAAGCGGCGGCGTACACAGCTGCCGCTCTTTTTTCTTGCTCATAAAGAGGGTCGCCGTTGAGTTTGGCCGCTTTGGCGACGAGCGGGAGCGCGGCGCTTTTTTTCGCCTGCTTTAAATAGCGGCGGCCGGTTTCACTCATGCCGAGCAGCCGGATATAGGTCGGGTTGGCCGCTTTGGCTTGCTCTTCCTTTGTGAAATTCGTCAACACATGCGCGCATAGGCGTTGCAGTCTTGTCCAGGTGTATCGCTTCGTTTTGACGGCGGCGATGAAGGCAGCGAACGTTTCGGCGTGGGCGATGTGTTGCTTCAGCCGGTGTTCGATCCCTTCCTCCACGCCGGCGATGCGGCGCAAGTCGGCCTCTGTGGCGGTCAACAGCCGGTATTTTAGGAGCGGAAAATACAATTCCCAATCGTGAAAGCGCCCGTATGTCTCCCGGTATTGGCGGAGTTGTTCGAGCGCAGCGGGCGGAACGTACGCCGCGATCGACTCGAGCTGCCCGGTTTGTCGCAATGCTTTCCGCAGGCTGGTGGCGCTCGCGATCGACGGGTGGGAAAATGATTCGTCATGATAGCCGGCGGCCAGCCGCGGAATCGTGTGCGGGGCAATCGCCAGCCTGTTTTGCCGAATGGCTTTCACATACGCAAAACCAAGCACGTTATTTGGCTGCGACAAATCAAGCGGAGCGGCGCCGAGCTTTTGCCACGCTTCAGCGGCGGCTTTCGGAAAGCTTTGTCCGCGCGCCAGCCCGGTGCGGATGAGGGAATCGAACGTTTCCTTCTGTTCGAGCCATGTTTCCGCCGCGGATAAAAAAGCGGAAATTTCCCCCGATTCGCTGCCAAAGCAAAGCTCTTGACAGCCGATCGCCGCAAGCAGCTGCACCGCCCCATGCGCGAACTGTTCAGCCGCTTGCACAGCGAAGGCGTACGGCAGCTCGATGACCACATCTACGCCGGCGGCTAGCGCCATTTTCGCCCGCGCCCATTTGGAGACGATGGCCGGCTCACCGCGCTGCAAGAAGTTTCCGCTCATGACGGCGATCAAACAGTCCGCTCCTGTCTTTTGCCTCGTTTCGTTCAAATGGTGGAAATGACCGTTGTGAAACGGGTTGTATTCCACGATCACGCCGACGGCTTTCACCTTTTTTCGCTCCTTTCATGGCGATTCGCGCGGCTTGGCCGCAAAGAAATGGCTGTCTATTCTATCTGAACTTAGTATGGAATATACGACGGCGAAGATCAACGGCGACATGCGGTGAGAACATCAAAAGAAACGAAGCGGCCGTCCGTTTTCCGCTGTCCGCGCGCCGACCGTGCATGTTCGGAGCGGCATTTGGAAATGATGGGAGTATGCCGTTCTTTTCCCAAGGAATGAGCAGTTGTAAAGAAAAAACATTGACAAAACTAGAAACGAAACGTATAATTTTATTCGTTGCCTTGAGGTGATGATATGAAATGGACGGTCCAACAGCTTCGCCGTTTTCAACATAAGGAAATGGCGATTGATGAGACGGTCGATGTGTCCGATTTAAAACAAATTGACACGTTGATCCGCGATATTTCGCCGGTGCACGTCCGAGGAAAAGCGGATGTCGGGTCGACAAAATTCACGTTTCATTTGACGTTGTCCGGGACGATGGTGTTGCCTTGTTCGCGGACGCTTGTCGATGTGACGTATCCGTTTTCCATTCAGACGACGGAGACGTTTTTTGCGGATGGCAGCGGCATCGTGGAGACCGATGAGGACACCCATATGGTGGCGGGGGACACGATTGATTTGAACCCCATCATCCGCGAGCTGATTTTGCTTGAAATCCCGTTGCAGCTTATTGCCGAAGGACCGGTTGCTGACGGAGCACCGCAACACGGGGAAGGATGGGACGTTCTGTCGGAAGAAGAATGGGAGAAAGCGATGCAAGAGCGGGAAAAGAAAGTAGATCCTCGCCTTGCAGGACTGGCCAAGTTTTTCGAGGAAACACGAGAGGACTGATCGTGAGTCGGCGTTGCCGGCCGATGGCGCCGAATATTGCGCACCGTCCGGCAGCCGCCTTGTGTGCCGGCGAACGGCGGCCTCGGGGCTGACTGATCCGCCGGCATGGATATGCTCAATGCGCCGACAAGGAGGTGGGAACGATGGCAGTACCTTTTAGAAGAACATCGAAAACGAGAAAACGGCTGCGCCGCACGCACTTTAAACTGCAAGTGCCAGGTATGGTGCAATGCCCGAACTGCGGCGAATGGAAATTGGCGCACCGCGTCTGCAAAGCATGCGGAACATACAAAGGAAGAGATGTCGTCAACAAATAATGGCCGACATCGAACGACAGGCTGTCCGAAAACAGGACAGCCTTTTTGATTGTCTGCAAAAAATCGACGCCGTTTGTCCAGGCGGCGGTTTTTTTCGTCGGGAAGCAGGAAATCGAAGAGGACGCGCCCAATTCATTGATGAAGAAAGGAGAGACGCGCTGATGGAAGCAATGTTGGAGCATCATGACGGTATTGCGCTGTTTACGATTTGTCGTCCAGAGAAACGGAATGCGATCAATTTCGCCGTGATGGAGGCGCTTGAGGAGGCGATGGAACAGGCGGCGGCCGATAGGCAAGTGAAAGTGTTCGCCATTACTGGAGCCGGCAGCGAGGCGTTTTGTTCCGGCGGCGATTTGAGCGAGTTTGGGCATTTGCGCGGCACGGAGGCAAGACAGATGCTCATGCGCATGGGAGAGCTGCTGTACAGGCTGCTGACGTTTCCGAAGCCGACGGTCGCCCTTGTCAACGGAACAGCGATGGGGGGCGGCTGCGAGCTGGCGACCGCTTGCGATTTTCGCTTTGCCAAAGAAGGAAGCCGGATCGGATTTGTGCAAGGTCGACTTGGCATTACGACCGGCTGGGGAGGAGCGTCGATGCTGTTTGCCAAACTTCCGTACGGGCGGGCGCTTGACTTACTGCTGCGCGCCGAGCCGATGACGGCCGAGGCGATGGAAGCGTGCGGTTGGATTGACGCCATCCTATCAGCCGAACGTTGGCATGAACAATGGCGCGAACGGCTGGCGCCTTATGCGGCGCGGTCGCTTTCCGTCTTGCAGGCGTATAAAGCCGCCGCCGGCGAAAAATGGCGAACAACTTGGTTTCGCGAGCAGTTTTTCGCCGAGATCGCCCGTTGCGCCGAGCTGTGGGGGTCGGACGAACATGAACAGGCATTGCGTCCTTTTTTGCGCAAGAATTAATTTTTTCCTTCTACCGTTTCTACTAGCCGCATACATATAATGACAAAGCGGCGATAAGGGGGGAAGGGGATGACGGGGGTACGCCAAGATGCATGGACGAAAGAAGAGGATGAGCTGTTAGCGAATGTTGTGCTTCAGTATATTCGCGAAGGCGGCACCCAGCTTGAGGCGTTTGCCGAAGTCGGGCGGCGCTTGTCGCGGACAGCCGCGGCGTGCGGATTTCGCTGGAATTCGTGCGTTCGCAAGCAGTACAAGGAGGAGATCGAGCAAGCCAAGCAAGAACGGAAGATGCGAAAAAAAGAAACCGCATCGGCAAAGGAAAGCGAGGGGCAGGCGAAGGTGGAAACGGCAGTCAAAAGCCATTTGTCATGGGCGGAAGTGCTGGCCTTTTTGCAAGCTGAGGAGCAAAAGGCGCGCGACGCCCGACGGACGGCCGATGAAAACCGCGCGCTCAAAAACGATATGGAGCAGCTGCAGCAAATGGTGACGAAGTTGCAAATGGAAAAAGAAGCGCTGCAAAAACAACTGGCCGCTATCCAGGAGGAGTATAAAACGCTACTTTCCATTATGGAGCGGGCGCGCAAAATGGTAGCAGACAGCGGGAAACCGGCGCCGAATGCAGCGGCTGAGGGCGTCGGCGAAGGGTAAAGGCTGGCTTTTCGCCGGCTTTTTTCTTAACGGAAAAAGAAGATCTCTGCTAAAATAAGGCTAACGCCATGTTGCAAGAAAGCGGGGGAGAAGGGTTGAACATCGGGATTGTCGGCGGCGGAGCAGTCGGATTGCTGCTCGCCGCTTACCTTGGGCGGCGCCATGGGGTGACGGTCTATACGAGGCGTCCGTCCCAAGCAAGGCAGCTTGCCGAGCATGGTGTGGCGCTGAAAAAAGATGGCGAGACATCGGTCGTGGCGGTGCGCGCGCAGCCGTTTGCCGGGGTGGAGCTGGACGAGCCGCTCGTGTTTGTGACCGTCAAACAGTACGATCTCGCTTCCGTCTGTGCGCAAATCGACGCGTTTCGCCGCGTTCGCACGCTCGTTTTTTTGCAAAACGGCATGGGGCATCTCGAGCAATTGGCTATGTTTGCCGACAAAAATGTTCTCGTCGGTGTCGTGGAGCATGGCGCAATGAAGCTAGATGACCGGACGGTGGCGCATACGGGCGCCGGAAAGCTGACGCTCGCTTCCCGCTACGGTTCACTTGGCGACGCCCGGGAGCTTCGGGAAGGGGAGTGCGGCTTTCCGATCGAATGGGCGGACGATTGGGAGCGCATTCTTGTGGACAAGCTTGTCGTCAACGCAGTCATCAATCCGCTCACCGCTCTATTGCAAGTGAAAAACGGGGCGCTGCTAGAAACGGCTCCGTACCGCGATATGATGAGGCAGCTGTTTGATGAGGTGCAGAAAGTGCTGCCGCTTGATGATGCCAATCGGGCATGGGAGCGCGTCGTCCGCATATGCCGAAAAACGGCGGACAACTATTCGTCGATGTATATGGACTTGGCGACCGGGCGTCGGACGGAGATTGACGCAATTTTGGGCTATGTGTTGAAACAAGGGGAGGCGCGCGGCGTTGCGCTGCCGGTCGTTCGCTTTATCTTTTGCGCGGTGAAAGGGAAGGAAGGGGGAGAGGCGGATGGATGATTGGCTCGCTTCGACGCTGGCGACGTTTGTGACCGCGCCGCTTCTGCTGTTTTTGCTCGTCTACTTCGGAGCACGCTTGGTCGGCAGGCGGAAGCGGGCAGCGTTTTACGCCGCGGTCAACGCCGCGACTGCTTTTTTCATCGCCGCTGTCTATTTTTTGCTAGCAGTGCTGTTTGGGAAATCGTACTTCGTTCCTCTGCTTCTCTTTTTGGTTGGTCTGCACGCGGTGATTGCGCTTGGCTATTGGCGGAAAAAGGCGGACTTTCGTTTGCGGACGGTGTTCCGCGTCTTTTGGCGGGCGAGTTTTCTCATTTTTGCCTCCCTTTACGCCGGGCTGCTTGTATACGGCATGGCCATGCGCGTTGCTATGAGCCTTTAGCTCGGCCGAGCAAGCCTTTTTTCTCTTGGCAATAAACGTGCTATACTCATGAAAGAATACATAAGAAAGGGAGTTTTTAGCCATGGAAGTTCGCGAAATTCCGCTGCCAGCGGCGACGAAATTGGCGGCTGATTACATAACCGGCGCGTTTCCAGCAGAGAGCGGCTTCGCTTATGCCCAGGCGGACGATGAAGCGTTTTGTCGGCGGTTGGCCTATTTGCAAGGAAGAACCTATGACCGAGAAGGGCTTGCCGACTATTTGCGTGCTTATCACCGGCGCTTCTCGGCGAGCGCGGCCACGATGGCAAAAATTGAGAAACTGCGCGACGAGCGAAGCGTCGTCATTGTCAGCGGGCAGCAAGCCGGGCTGTTGACTGGGCCGCTGTATACGATTTATAAGATCATCACCATCATCCAGCTTGCCAAAGAGCAGGAACGAAAACTGGGCGTGCCGGTCGTGCCGCTGTTTTGGATCGCCGGCGAAGACCATGACATCGCGGAAATCGATCATGTCTATGTTGTTGAAGAAGGAGAAGTAAAAAAAGCGGCGTACCCGCACAAAACGAACGAAAAGCGGATGGCTGCCGATGTGCTGCTGGACCGGATGGCTGCGAAAGAGTGGGTCGAGCGCGTCGTCAAAACGTATGGGGAAACGGACGTGACGAATGAGCTGCTCTCCTTTTTGTCATCGTGTCTCGATGAGGCGCGCACGTTTGTCGACTTTTTTGCCGTTATTGTGCTCCGGTTGTTCGCTGATCACGGCTTAGTGGTCTTTAACGCTGGCGATGCGGCGGTGCGGCCGCTTGAGCGCCGCTTTTTCGCTGCGCTCATTGAACGCCATCGCGACGTGACGGCCGCGGTGCTTGCTCAGCAAGAGGCGCTGCGCGCGCTCGGATATGCGCCGCTGATTGAAATCGGTCGTGACGCGGCCAACTTGTTTTATTACGACGGCCGTGAACGTTCGCTTTTGCAGTATGACGAGGAGAGCGGCCTGTTTCGCAATAAAGCGGGAACTCTCGTTTGGACAAGAGAAGAGCTGCTTGAGCTGGCCGAAACGAATCCGGCCCGTTTAAGCAACAATGTCGTCACCCGTCCGCTCATGCAAGAGTATTTGCTGCCGACGCTCGCTTTCGTTGCCGGACCGGGGGAGATCGCTTATTGGGCGGAATTGAAAGAGGCGTTTCCGCTTTTCGACCTAGAAATGCCTCCGGTCGTGCCGCGTCTGCAGGCGACGATCGTCAGCCGTTCGCTGCAAACCGACCTGTCCGATATCGGCCTTGAGGTGGCTGATGTATTGTCCGGGCGGCTCGATGAAGCAAAGCGGGAGTGGCGGGAGGCGACCGCTCAAGCGCCGCTTGCTTCGGTGTTTGCCCAAGCGAAGGCGGACATTGACGCGGCGCACCGGCCGCTCCGTGAGCTTGGAGTGGCGATTGACCGCGGATTGGAGGGATTGGTGGCGAAAAATGCCGCCATCATTCAGGAGCAAATCGAGTTTCTTCAGCACGCGCTCGAGCGGGCGCTGTTGCGCAAACATGAGACGGAGTGGCGGAAATTTTGGCGCATAGAGACGTCGCTTCGGCCGAACGGCGCGCTCCAGGAGCGGGTTTGGAACGTGTTTTATTACATCAACCGCTACGGATTTGATTTTGTAGAAAAACTTTTGGCGATTCCTAGTCCTGGCAATGGAATGCATAAAATTGTATATATGTGAGGCTTTTTCAAAGAAAAAGTCGAAAAGAAACATCCTGCTTTGAGCAGGATTTTCTTTTTTGTGAAATGAATTGTAAAAAACAACATTCATTAAATGGAAATAAAAGTAAAGGGGTGAAGCCGCCAGGATGGCCGTGATTGGCCCGTCCGACAAAAAGAAACAAAAAAGGACGTTTTTTTACAAAAAAAGCTAAAATTTTGTCCATCTTTGCGATATAATAAGGAGGCGGCCACTGGCCGATGTGAGTGTGGCTTTACGCAACGAAGGTGGTGGACATGTGTTTCAACATACAACAGTGTTGCTGAAAGAGGCAGTCGATGGGCTGAACATCCGCCCGGACGGCATTTACGTCGATTGTACGCTGGGCGGCGGCGGCCATAGCGAATATTTGCTCTCCCGTTTGTCGGAACATGGGAAGCTGTTTGCCTTTGACCAAGACGAAGCCGCCATCATGCATGCGCGCGAACGGCTCGCCCGCTACGGCCGGCAAGTGCAGTTTGTGCACCGGAACTTCCGGTTTTTGCAAGAGGAGCTTTCAGCGCTTGGCGTCAAGTCCGTCGACGGCGTCTTGTTTGATTTGGGTGTTTCTTCGCCGCAGCTCGACGAACCCGAGCGCGGCTTCAGCTATCAGCACGATGCGCCGCTTGATATGCGGATGGACCGCAAGCAGCGGCTGACGGCGGCGGAGATTGTCAACCGCTGGCCATACGAGGAGCTCGTCCGCATCTTTTTCCGTTACGGCGAAGAGAAGTTTTCGAAGCAAGTGGCGCGCAAAATCGAGGAAGTGCGCCGCACGAGGTCGATTAAAACGACGGGGGAGCTCGTTGAGGTGATTAAAGAGGCGATCCCGGCACCGGCGCGCCGCAGCGGCGGACACCCGGCCAAACGCATTTTTCAGGCGCTCCGCATCGCGGTCAACGATGAGCTCGAGGCGTTTCGCGAGGCGCTCGAGCAGGCGATCGAACTGCTTGCACCCGGTGGACGGGTGAGCGTCATTACGTTTCATTCGCTTGAAGACCGCATTTGCAAAGAAATGTTTAAAAAGGCGAGCGAAAGCCCGCCATGGCCTCCGGGGCTTCCGGTTCTCCCCGACGACTACCGCCCCGTGCTGAAAATCATTACAAAAAAACCGATCGTTCCTTCCGAGGAAGAGCTCGAACGAAACCATCGCGCCCGTTCGGCCAAACTCCGCATTGCTGAAAAGCTGTAGTAACGACAAAAACAGCGGAGAAACACAACCGATTTTCATGCAGGAGCCGCCCATTGCGGCGAAAAACGAATGAATGGAGAAACAGGAGGGGAAAGCTGTGAATGATGCAGCAGTCAAAGCCGCGCGTGAACAACGACATCCGGCGGCACCGCCAAGCCCGAAGCCGCGGCGGAAGCAGCGCTTTCGCCCGTCGCTGGCTGAAAAGCTGCTGTTTATGTTGTTTTTCCTGTTTGTCTTCTATGCGGCGGTTCACATCGTCTCGAACCAAGTGCGCATTTACGAACTGAACAAAGGGGTGCAAAAGCTCGAGGCGTCGATTGACGAGCAGAAAAAGGAGAACAATGACTTATATGTCGAGGTGCAACGGCTGAGCGCGTACGAGCGCATTTTGCAAAAGGCGAAAGAGCTTGGTTTGTCGCTCAACGAAAACCATGTGAAAGTTGTGCAGGAATGATCGGCGATGGAGGCAAGAAAGCATCGCAACACCCATCAGGGAGCGTTCATCCTGTTTTGCCTGTTCGGCTTCCTCTTTTCTCTGTTGTTCGTCCGCTTTGTGCAGCTTGGATGGACCGGCAAAGCGGACGGCCAAACACTGGCTGTGATCGCGGAGCGGCAGCATCAACAAACGCGAACGATCGAGGCGAAGCGCGGAACGATTTTCGACCGCAACGGCTCCATTTTGGCTGAAGATGTGCCATCCTATACGGTTGTGGCCATTTTGGATCCGAAGATGACAACCGATCCGGATCATCCGCGCCATGTGGTCGATCCGAAAAAAACAGCGGAACAACTCGCCCCGTTGCTTGGCATGGACGTCGAGGCGATGGAACGCATTTTGACCAAAAAAGCGAAGCAAGTCGAGTTCGGTTCCTACGGCCGCAACATCAGTTTTGAGCTGAAGCGAAAAATCGAAGCGCTCCATTTGCCAGGCATCGCCTTCATCCGCGACACGAGCCGGTTTTATCCGAACGGCATGTTTGCGTCGCACGTCATCGGCTATGCGCAAAAAGATGCAGCCAACGAAACGGTCGGCAAAATGGGAGTGGAAAAAGAGCTTGACCGGTATTTGCGCGAAGAAGACGGCTATGTGTCGTTTGCCGGCGACATAAACGGCTTCCGCCTTCCGGGGGGAAAGGAGCGCATTGTTAAGCCGGACAATGGGGCAAACGTCTATCTGACGATTGACGGAAAGATTCAATCATTTTTGGAAGATGCGATGAACAGTGTCGAGAAGCAATACAAGCCGAAAAAAATGATCGCCATCGTCGCCGATCCAAAAACAGGGAAGATTTTGGCGATGGCGACGCGTCCGAGCTTCGACCCAAACAAGCGCGATATTACGAACTTTTTAAATGACGCTATTTCCTATCCGTATGAGCCGGGATCGACGATGAAAGTGTTCACGCTCGCGGCGGCCATCAATGAAGGGGTGTATAACGGCAACGAAACGTATCGCTCTGGTTCCTACAAAGTGGGGCCGAATACGATTCGCGACCATAACGATGTCGGCTGGGGGACGATCACGTTTAATGAAGGGGTGCAACGCTCCTCAAACGTCGCCTTTTCGATTTTAGTGAAAGAAAAGCTTGGCGAAGATCGGTTTTTGCAATATTTGCACCGTTTCCATTTCGACCGGAAAACGGACATCGATTTGCCGAACGAAGCGGTCGGGCAAATCCGCTACCGTTATCCGATTGAACGGATTACGACCGGATTCGGCCAAGGGACATCGGTGACGCCGATCCAGCAAATCCAAGCGGCGACGGCGATCGCCAACGATGGGAAAATGATGAAGCCGTATGTCATCGAGAAAGTCGTCGACCCAGACAGCGGCAAAGTCGTGCTCGATCATGAGCCGACCGTGGTCGGCGAGCCGATTACGGCGGAAACCGCGCGCAAAGTGCGCGCCATTTTAGAGACGGTCGTCACGTCCGAGCACGGCACCGGCCGTCCGTACCAAATCAACGGCTACCGCGTCGCCGGCAAAACGGGGACGGCGCAAATTCCGTCGGCTTCCGGGGGCTATTTGACCGGACGGGAAAACTACATTTTTTCGTTTTTAGGCATGGCGCCGACGGATGATCCGAAGCTTCTCATGTATGTCGCTGTCCAACAGCCGCACCTCGATGTGACCGAAACCGGAGCGGCGCCGGTGTCGCAAATTTTTACGACGGTGATGAAAAGCAGTTTGCAATATTTGCATATTGAACCGAACGGGGAAAAACGAATGAAAGCAAAGACTGCGGAACCGCAGGCGCTTGATTCATGGATCGGCCAGCCGGCGGCTTCGGCAGCAGAGCAGCTGAAGGAAAAAGGATATGTGCCGGTCGTGATCGGCCGCGGCAAGTATGTTGAGCAGCAGCTTCCGCAAGGCGGCGATCACGTTCTTTTGGGCGAACGGGTCGTGTTGAAAACGGACGGGGCGGCAACGATGCCAGATTTGCGCGGCTTCTCGCTGCGCGACGCTATGAAAGTGGCCAACGTTCTCGGCTTGCGGCCGAGCACGAAAGGGAGCGGCTATGTCGTCAGCCAAAACATTCGTCCGGGAGCGGAGGTGCGCAAAGGCGATTATTTAATCGTTGAATTGGCTCCGCCGCGCCAATGGGAGAAAGCGGCGGCGGAGAAGAAGAAAGAGGCGGCCGAGCGGAAAGAAGCCGAGCCGCACGAATGATTTTTGCCGTTCTATAACGGGGCGTACAAGCATATAGTGGAACGAGCCCACCATGAAGGAGGTTCCGCCATATGCGCGTATCGTACGTTACCGTGCGCAAGCGGTTGACGATCGTGTTTTTGATCGGGATTTTGATCTTTGCCATTATCGATCTCCGTCTCGGCTACGTCCAATTTTGGCTCGGCGATATGTTAGCGGAACGGGCGAAAGGGCTATGGGGCCGGAACATTCCGTTTGAGCCGAAGCGAGGCGAAATTTTGGACCGCAACGGCGTCCCGCTGGCGACGAACATGAGCGCGCCGACGGTGTATGTCATTCCGCGGCAAGTCAAAAACCCGGCAGAGGCGGCGAAAAAGCTGGCCGGGGTGTTGGGCGGTTCGGTCGAATCCATCTATAAACAAATCACGCAAAAAACGTCGATCGTCCGCCTGAAAGAAGGGCGGAAAATTTCCGATGAAAAAGCGGTGAATGTGCGCGCCCTCAACTTGGATGGGGTGTATATCGCTGAAGATACGAAGCGCTACTATCCGTTTGGCAGCTATTTGTCGCACGTGCTCGGCTTCACCGGCATTGACAACCAAGGGCTCACCGGGTTGGAGCTGTATTATGACAAGGAACTGAGGGGCGAGCGCGGCTCCGTGCAGTTTTATTCCGATGCGAAAGGGCGGCGCATGCCCGATATAGCTGATGACTATACGCCGCCGACTGACGGCTTGAATTTGGTGTTGACGATCGATTCGCGCATTCAGACGATCATTGAGCGCGAACTTGACATCGCAGAGGCGAAATACAATCCGGACGGCATCATCGCTATCGCCATGGACCCGAACACGGGTGAAATTTTGGCGATGGCGAGCCGGCCGACGTTCAATCCAGCGGATTACCGGAGCGTTCCTCCGGAAATTTACAACCGCAACTTGCCGATTTGGAGCACGTACGAACCGGGATCGACGTTTAAAATCATTACGCTGGCCGCGGCGCTTGAGGAACATAAGGTGAATTTGCTGAAAGACCATTTCTTTGACCCGGGCTACGCCAAAGTAGCCGGCGCTACGCTTCGCTGCTGGAAAAAAGGCGGCCACGGCGATCAGACGTTTTTGGAAGTCGTGCAAAACTCGTGCAACCCGGGGTTTGTCGAACTTGGCGAGCGGCTTGGAAAGGAGACGTTGTTTCGTTACATTAAGCAATTCGGTTTTGGTGAGAAAACGGGCATCGACTTGCAAGGCGAAGGAACAGGCATTTTGTTTGATTTGAAACGGGTCGGGCCGGTGGAACTGGCAACGACGGCGTTTGGCCAAGGGGTGTCGGTGACGCCGATCCAGCAAGTCGCTGCCGTGTCGGCGGCAATCAATGGCGGCATTTTGTATACTCCGTACATTGCCAAGCAGTGGGTCGACCCGGAAACAGGAGAGATCGTCCGCCGCAACACGCCAAAGGCGAAACGGCGCGTCATTTCCGAGGAAACATCGAAACAAGTCCGCTACGCACTTGAGAGCGTCGTCGCTCAAGGAACAGGGAAAAAGGCGTATGTCGAAGGGTACCGTGTCGGCGGAAAAACGGGAACGGCGCAAAAGGCGCAAGGCGGCCGCTATTTGCAAAACAACCATATCGTTTCGTTCATCGGCTTCGCTCCGGCGGATGATCCGAAGCTTGTCGTGTACGTCGCCGTCGACAACCCGAAAGGAACGGTTCAGTTCGGCGGCACGGTCGCTGCGCCGATCGTTGGGAAAATTATGGAAGACAGCTTGCGGATTATGGGCGTGAAACCGCGCCAAGACCAGCTTGCGAAAGAGCGTGACTGGAATGAGCCGAAAGTGATTGAGGTGCCGAACTTGATCGGATTGACAAAAAATGATTTGCAAGAGCAGCTTTTTGACTTAAAATTAGATGTTAGTGGCGAGGGAGATGTCGTTGTTGAACAATCCCCGAAGCCAGGGGCGAAAGTGAAAGAAGGCTCAACGGTCCGCATTTATTTGGCGAAACGCGAAGCGGCGGAAGAACGGTAAGACGAACGTGCAAGGGGCGACCGATGCGATGACACATCGGGTTGGTTGTGCCCCTTTTTCCGCTGTCTGCCTAACGGAGCGGACGATTTCGAAGCGAAAGGGATGAACGAACATGAAACTGCTGACGCTGCTGTCACACTTGCCCGGTTTTTGGGTGCACGATGGAGGCAATCCCGATATCGTGGCGCTCGAAATGGACTCGCGCCGCGTTGCCCCCGGTTCTCTCTTTTTTTGCCTTAAAGGGTTTACAGTAGACGGACACGACTTTGCCGAGGAAGCGGTGGCGCGCGGAGCGGCGGCAGTCGTGGCCGAGCGTCCGCTTTCCGTCGATGTTCCAGTCGTTCTCGTGCCGGACAGCCGGCGGGCGATGGCGATTTTAGCGGACGCGTTTTACGGGCAACCGACCCACCGCCTTCATTTAATCGGAGTAACGGGCACAAACGGCAAGACGACGACAACGTCGATCATTGAACAAATCGCGAGAAAAGCCGGCAAGAAAACAGGGCTCATTGGCACGGTTCACATCAAGGTCGGCGACCGCTCCTATCCGGCGGCCAATACGACGCCGGAGTCGCTCATTTTGCAGCGCACGTTTAAACAGATGGTCGATGAAGGAGTGGAGTTTGTCGCCATGGAAGTGTCGTCGCATGCGCTGCACCAAGGTCGGGTGCATGGCTGCGATTACGATGTGGCCGTCTTTACGAACTTAACGCAAGACCATTTGGATTATCACGGGACAATGGAAGAATACCGGAACGCCAAAGGGCTTTTGTTTGCCCAGCTCGGCAACCGCTACGACAAACGGCGGCCGAAATTCGCCGTTCTCAATCATGACGATCCGGTTTCGCAATATTATAAACATATGACGGCCGCGCCGATCGTCACATACGGCATGAAGGAAAAAAGCGATGTGATGGCGGAACAGATCCGCATGACCGCAGGCGGCATGGCGTTTCGGCTTTGCACGCCGCACGGGTCGGCGGCGGTCGAAACGAAACTTGTCGGCTCGTTCAATGTCTATAACATTCTCGCTGCTGTCGCGGCCTGTCTTGCCTCTGGCTTTTCGCTTGAAATGATCGCCGCGGCGCTTGCGGATGTCGAGCCGGTGCCGGGGCGGTTTGAAACGGTCGATGAAGGGCAAAACTTTACGATCATCGTCGATTACGCCCACACGCCGGACAGTTTAGAAAACGCCTTAAAAACGGTGCGCCAATTGGCGAAGCGAAACGTGTATGTCGTCATCGGCTGCGGCGGCGACCGCGACCGGTCGAAACGGCCGCTCATGGCGCAGGTGGCGGTGCGGTATGCGGATGTCGCCGTTTTTACCTCCGACAATCCGCGTTCGGAAGATCCGAAGCAAATTTTGTGCGACATGGAAGCGGGAGTAAGAACTGAGATAGGGATGCATGTGACGATTCCTGACCGTGAAGAGGCGATCCGCTACGCCATTGGCCAGGCGCAGGAAGGCGATGTTGTGTTGATTGCCGGCAAAGGGCATGAAACGTATCAAATCATCGGCGATGACGTGATCGACTTTGATGATCGCGCCGTCGCCCGGAGAGCGGTGAAGGAGAGAGGATGACGATGATCGCATACAGGATGGTGCAATCGATTGCGGTGGAGGTGCGCGGCATTGTTGATGAAACGATCCGCTTTCACGCCGTGTTCGTCAACCCAGCCAAACAAGTGAAAAAAGGGTTGTTCGTTCCGCTCGAAAACGGGGCGGAAACATTGAAAACGGCGATTGAACACGGAGCGATCGCTTCATTTTGGCGTCTGGGCGAGCCGTTGCCGCGCTACATTCCAAATCAATTTCCGATCTTTTTCGTTCCGTCGCCGCTCGAGGCGGCAGCGGCATTGCTTGAGCGGTATTTAGAGCAAGGCGGCGAGGGGGACGCGCAGTTTTTCTTCGCGCTCCCCGAAGGCAGCTCCCTTGCTGATGCGGCCGTGCGCCGCCGGCTCATCGAATTGAAGAATCGGTGGATGGATGCCCGGCCGGCCAAAGGATGTGATGATGCATGCCAGAACGAGTGATCGTGATTGCGATGGTGGTTTCCTTTTTGATCACCGTCATGTTGTCCCCGCTGTTCATCCCGTTTTTGCGGCGGCTGAAATTCGGACAAAGCATCCGCGAGGAAGGACCGAAGTCGCATCAAAAAAAATCAGGCACGCCGACGATGGGCGGCATCATGATTTTGTTGGCGATTGTGGCGACGACCTTATGGATCACGCCGAAAATCGCCGACTTGTCGACGAGGACGTATTTGCTGCTGTTGGTCACCGTCGGCTATGGGGTGCTCGGCTTCCTCGACGATATGATCAAAGTCGTGATGAAGCGAAATCTCGGCTTGACAAGCCGGCAAAAATTTATCGGCCAGCTCCTTATCGCAGCCATCTTTTTTGCCGTCTACCGCCAAAGCGGCTTTTCGACGGCGTTACATATTCCCGGCGCCGATTGGTCGGTCGACCTCGGTTGGGCGTACGGCGTGCTCTTGTTGTTCATGCTTGTCGGCGGCTCGAACGCCGTCAACTTGACCGACGGTCTTGACGGGCTGCTTGCTGGAACGGCAGCGATCGCCTTTGGCGCTTATGCCGTCTTGGCTTGGAATCAAGGCCAGTACGATGTCGCCGTATTTTGCGTCGCCGTTGTTGGCGCCGTGCTTGGCTTTTTAGTGTTTAACGCCCACCCGGCGAAAGTGTTTATGGGCGACACCGGCTCGCTCGCGCTTGGCGGGGCGATCGCCGCTGTCGCTGTCCTGACGAAGCTTGAGCTGTTGCTTGTCATCATCGGCGGTGTGTTTGTCATCGAGACGCTGTCGGTCATCATTCAAGTGGCTTCGTTCAAAACGACAGGACGGCGCGTGTTCCGCATGAGTCCGCTTCATCATCATTATGAGCTTGTCGGCTGGTCGGAATGGCGGATCGTTGTGACGTTTTGGGCCGTCGGCCTTTTATTTGCGATGCTAGGAATTTATATCGAGGTGTGGATGTAATTGAAACCGACTCGTTTTTACCAACATCGTCGTGTGCTTGTCATTGGATTGGCGAAAAGCGGAGCGGCGGCAGCTCGGCTTCTTGCGGAGTTAGGCGCTAGGGTCGTCGTCAATGATCAAAAGCCGCTTTCGGAAAACATGGAGGCCAAGCAGCTTGAACCGCTCGGCATTCGCGTCGTTTGCGGCGGCCATCCGCTTGAACTGCTTGATGAGCCGTTTGACCTTGTCGTGAAAAACCCGGGCATTCCGTACACGAACCCGATGGTGAAAAAGGCGCTTGAGAAGGGGCTTCCGGTCGTGACCGAAGTGGAGCTTGCTTATCACATTTCCGAAGGGCCGTTTATCGGCATCACCGGGTCCAACGGAAAAACGACGACGACGACGCTCATTTATGAAATGTTAAAAGCGGACGGCCAAGATCCGCTGCTTGCCGGCAACATCGGCCTTGTCGCCTGCGAGGTGGCGAGGGAAGCGAAGATGGGGCAATGGCTTGTCACGGAACTGTCTTCGTTCCAGCTTGCCGGCATTGACAAGTTTCGCCCGGCCATTGCTGTTTTGCTCAATATTTTCGACGCCCACTTGGACTACCACGGAACGAAAGAGGCGTATGCAGCGGCAAAGGCGAACATTTTCCGCAACCAAACGGAGCGCGATTATGCCGTCGTCAATGCCGACGATCCGCTCGTGATGGACATTGCCTCATCGGTTCGATCGCAAAAAGTGCTGTTTTCGGCGACGAAGCCTCTCGGCGAAGGGGCGTACGTTCAAGACGGCGCCATCTATTGGAGCGGTGATCTAGTTATGAGAATCGCTGACATCGTTCTTCCTGGCCAGCACAATTTGGAAAACATTTTAGCGGCGGTGGCGGCCGCCAAGCTGGCCGGCGCCAGTGATGAGGCGATCCGCCAAGTGCTGGCGACGTTTTCCGGCGTGAAACATCGGCTTCAGTATGTGGCGGAAATTGACGGCCGGCGGTTTTACAACGATTCGAAGGCGACGAACATCTTAGCGACGCAAAAGGCGCTTTCGGCGTTTGCCGGCGAGCCGGTCATTTTGTTGGCCGGCGGGCTTGACCGCGGCAATGAGTTTGATGATCTCCTCCCGTATTTGCAACAGGTGAAGGCGGTCGTGCTGTTCGGCCAGACGGCGGACAAAATCGGCCGCATCGCCCAAAAAGCGGGAATAGAAACGATCCGATATGTCGATAATGTGGAAAAAGCCGTCCCGGTTGCTTTCGAGCTTTCCGAGCCGGGCGACGTCATTTTGCTCTCTCCAGCATGCGCCAGCTGGGATCAATACAAAACTTTCGAGGAGAGAGGGGACATTTTTATCAACGCCGTGCATAAGTTGAAATAGAGGGAAAGGGACAGCCCTTTCCCTCTAGTTTACGAAAATAGAGGTGTTGGGCATTGCCGCGGAAAAAGTCTGCGCCGGATTTTTTGCTCATTATTTTGACGTTTTCGCTCTTGGCCATCGGACTCATTATGGTGTACAGCGCGAGCGCCATTTGGGCGGAATACAAATTCAATGATTCGTTTTTCTTCGCCAAGCGCCAACTATTGTTTGCGGGTGTCGGCATTATCGCTATGTTTTTTGTCATGAATATCGATTATTGGGTGTGGCGCGACTGGTCGAAAGTGCTGCTTGGCGTCTGTTTTGTGTTGCTCGTTCTTGTGCTCATCCCCGGCATCGGCATGGTTCGCAACGGGTCACGCAGCTGGATCGGCGTCGGGGCGTTTTCGATCCAGCCGTCCGAGTTTATGAAGCTGGCCATGATCGCTTTTTTGGCCAAATATTTATCGGAAAACCAAAAAAAAATTACGTCGTTTAAACAAGGGTTGTTGCCGGCGCTGGCGCTTGTGTTTGCTGCGTTCGGCATGATTATGCTGCAGCCGGACTTAGGGACGGGCACCGTCATGGTCGGTACGTGCGTGACGATGATTTTCGTCGCCGGCGCCCGTCTCAGCCATTTTGCCGGGCTTGGCGTATTGGGGCTCGCTGGGCTTGCCGCCCTGATCCTGTCGGCTCCATATCGAATCAAGCGGATTACATCGTTTTTAAACCCGTGGGAAGATCCGCTCGGAAGCGGATTTCAAATCATCCAGTCGCTGTACGCCATTGGGCCGGGCGGCTTGTTCGGCCTTGGGCTCGGGCAGAGCCGACAAAAGTTTTTTTACTTGCCGGAGCCGCAAACCGACTTTATTTTCGCCATTTTAGCTGAGGAGCTCGGCTTTATCGGCGGTTCGCTCGTCCTCCTGCTCTTTGCCCTTCTTCTTTGGCGCGGCGTGCGCATCGCCCTTGGCGCCCCTGACTTGTACGGAAGCTTTTTGGCGCTTGGCATTATTTCGATGATCGCCATTCAAGTGATGATCAATATCGGCGTTGTGACGGGATTGATGCCCGTCACCGGCATCACCCTCCCGTTTTTAAGCTACGGCGGATCGTCGCTGACATTGATGCTTATGGCCATCGGCGTGCTGCTTAACATCAGCAGGCATGCCCGCTATTAGGCAAGCGGCGGATGTCCGCCATTTTTTCTTGGCGTCTCTCGAACGCAGCCCATCGTCGAACGGTGCCGGCAAATGCGATAAAAACAGGCTCTCTCTTGCATTCTATTTGTGATATAATGAAAACAAGTGCAAAAAACAAAGAAACGGCAGTGGATGCCGTTTGTTTTTATACCGATCGTTTCAGCGCGGGCGTTGAAGAAGAAAGCGGGGAATGCGATGGAAAAAGGAAAAGTCGTCGTCCTGGAGGACCGCGTGCCGAAACTGAAGGAGCGGCGACGCCAGAAAGCGAACCGCCGGCTCATTGCGTACTTGTTCTTCTTTTTTCTGTTTATCTTGTGCGTCCTTTACTTTCAATCGCCGCTCAGTGCGGTAAGGCATGTGGAAGTGAGCGGCAACCGCCATCTCTCAGCGGAGCGCATCATCAGTTTAAGCGGCATTACAAAGCGGACAAGCTTTTGGAAAGTGAATGAACAAAACGTGGAAGCAAAGCTCACTCGCCATCCAGAAATTAAGGAGGCCACAGTGGAAAAACAGCTGCCGAACACGATCGCCATCCACGTCCGCGAATGGCGGCGAATCGCTTATGTGTATGACCGGCAAACGTTTTTTCCGCTGCTAGAAAATGGGCGGCTGTTAAAGCAGGAAGGGACGAAGACGGCTCCGAGCGATGCGCCAGTGTTAGTCGGCTGGAAAGACGGCGACGCCATTGCTGAAATGACGGGGCAGCTCGCCGAACTGCCAGCGGCGGTGCTGGGCGCCATGTCGGAAATTCACTACAAGCCGACTAGGGAATATGAAGACCGCGTCATCGTCTACATGAATGACGGTTATGAAGTAAGCGCGACAATCCGGCAATTTGCGGACAAGCTGTCGCATTATCCGGCGATTGCCGCCGCGCTTGACCGAAACGTCAAAGGAGTCATTCATTTGGAAGTCGGCAACTATTTTGTTCCTTACAACCCCCCGAAAAAGGAGGATGGCGATGAAACGACAAGCCCGTAGCCGCCTCCTGCTGACGTTGATCTGCTTGATCTTCGGCGCCATGCTCGGGTTTTCGTACCAACATGCGAAAAACGAAGCATCTCGCCGCGAATGGAGCGACAGCGAGTGGAAAAAAGAGTACGAATATCGCTCGGCGCTTCTTGCTTTGCAAAAAGAAAACCGGTCGCTCAAGCAGCAGCTTGTCAAAAAGCAGGAGGAGCTGGCCGCATGGGAGAAGAAGCTGGCTGAGGAGCAGGCGAACGAGGCCGGATTGGCAAAAGAAGCGGAACAGCTGCGCATGCATGTTGGAAAAGCGAGGGTGAAAGGGAAAGGTGTAGCAGTCACCCTTTCCGATTCCTCTTATATCCCCTCTGAAGCGAGCGCTACCGATTATATCGTTCATGAACAGCACGTATGGAAAGTTGTTCACGAGCTGCTCATTTCCGGCGCCGAAGCGGTCGCCATTAATGGACAGCGCATTTCCCACCGTTCATATATCGTCTGCAACGGCCCAGTCATTGAGGTCGATGGGACGCAGCATGCCGCCCCGTTTGTCATTTCGGCCATTGGCAATCCGGACGTGCTCATGTCCGCTCTAGAGCTTCCCGGCGGCATCGTCGACGAACTTGTCGAAGACCATATCGACGTAAAAGTGGAAAAGCAAGGAGCTATCGTGTTGGATCCGGTGTTTGCGCCCCAGCCGTAAAACGGGCGGGAAAGGGCGGTGAAGCGCATTGGAACGGAGAAGTCAATTCTATTTTGCCGGCGTAGCTGCCATATTCGGCGTGATGCTGGCCGTCGGACTGCGGACGACGCTATCCCCGGAAGGGCGCGACACGCGCGACATTTGGGAGCTGCGCGCCGATTTGACGAAAGAGCAGAAGCTTGAACAGCGGCTGCTTGAGGAGCTAGAGAGTTACGAGGAAATATTGCGCCGCTACCGGCAGGAATACGAGGCGGGCGGCGCCACGGAGCTTGAGGCGACGGTCGCGGAGCTGAGGGAAGAAGCCGGGCTGACAGAAGTGAGAGGAAGCGGTCTCGTGTTGACGATCGCTCCGCTTTCGTCGGCCGGCTACGTCGGTCCGGCCGTTGCTACCGTATCGCCTGAGCTATTGCAACGGTTAGTGAATGAGTTGAACAAATACGGGGCGGAAGAAATCGCCATCGACGGTGAGCGGCTGACGAATCGGACGGCCATTCGCGAGGTCAATGGTGCAACGAAAGTCGGGAGCCGCTCAATGAGGTTGCCAGTCGAAGTGAGAGCAATCGCCGATGATGCGGACAAGCTATACAGTGGGCTCGCCGTTTCGCCGATTCGCGATGATTTCGCCGTGGAAAACTTGGAGCTGTCAATATCCAAGCCTCAACCGCTCGTTGTCATTCCGCCCGCGGCTAGCCGCCCTGATGTGAAATACATGGAGACAGCGAACGGCGGCAAGGAGGAGAAATAGCATGTGGCTCCCGCTTTTTGGATTGCTTCTTGGGTTTGCCATCGGCGTTCTCGCCGGCTGGGAAGTTCCCGATGAATATTCCAATTATTTGTCGATTGCCATTTTAGCCGCCTTTGATACATTAATAGGAGGATGGCGCGCCCACCTGCAGCGGACGTACGACGAAACCGTATTTATAACCGGGTTTTTTTTCAACATTGTTCTGGCCGCAACTTTAACTTTTCTTGGGGTGCATCTTGGTGTAGACTTGTATTTAGCGGCTGTGTTCGCCTTCGGCGTCCGCTTGTTTCAAAACATCGCCATCATCCGCCGCCTTTGGCTTGCCGAGTGGGCCAAGCGGCGGCAAAATCGCGAAAAAAGTTAGGCGAAAGACAGGGAAAGTCTTTTCGCGTGTTGAATTATATGGGGTAAAACAAAATATAGTGTTGTTGCGAAACTCGCAAACTAGACATAGACCAAATAGACAAAGAGATGGGAAATTTCAGCCAAAAAAGGAGGTGTCGCTGCTTACTGAAACGCCGGCCGGCACCGGCGCGTTTTTAGTAGGCAGATGCCAAAAAATGAGCAGCAATGAGATCGTCGTTAGCCTGGATGTCGGAACATCGAGCGTGAAAGTCATCATCGGGGAAATGCTAGGCAGCTCCATCAACATTATCGGGGTGGGCAATGTCAAAGCGGAAGGGCTCAAAAAAGGGGCGATTGTTGATATAGATAAAACGGTGCAGTCGATCAGACGGGCCGTCGAGCAAGCGGAGCGGATGGTCGGCTTATCGATCCGCCGCGTGATCGTCGGGGTGGCCGGCAGCCATATTCAGCTCCATGACTGCCACGGCATCGTCGCCGTCGCGAGCGAAAACCGGGAAATCAGCGATGAAGATGTCGCCCGCGTCATCGATGCCGCGCAAGTCGTCTCCATTCCTCCCGATCGGGAAATCATCGGCGTCGTTCCGCGCCAGTTCATCGTCGACGGATTGGACGGCATTCATGATCCGCGCGGCATGCTTGGCGTCCGCTTGGAAATGGAAGGCACTATGGTGACCGGTGCGAAGACGGTATTACATAATCTCCTTCGCTGTGTGGAGCGGGCAGGCTTGGAAATCAGCGACATTTGTCTTCAGCCGCTGGCGGCCGGTTCGCTCGTGCTGTCCGATGACGAGCGGCATCTAGGGGCGGCGCTCGTTGACCTAGGAGGCGGCTCGACAACGATCGCTGTCTTCGAGCAAGGGGCGTTGCAAGCTGTCTCTTCGCTGCCGGTCGGCGGGGAGCACATTACGAAAGACTTGGCCATTGGATTGCGGACGACAACGGACGATGCCGAAAAAATCAAACTGAAGCACGGACATGCGTTTTACGACTACGCTTCGGAGGAAGAAGTGTTCAGCGTGCCGATTATGGGCACCGATCAACACCAGCAGTTCAGCCAGCTGGAGATCGCCGATATTATTGAGGCGAGGCTGGAAGAAATTTTGCAAATGGTTCAGCAGGAAGTGCGCCGTCTCGGGTTTCGCGATCTTCCCGGCGGCTATGTGCTGACCGGCGGCGTCGCCAATATGCCAGGGTTGCTTGAGCTGGCCCACGTCGTTTTAGGGACGAGCGTCCGCATTGCCATGCCGGATTATATCGGAGTGCGTGACCCGCAGTATACGATCGGCGTTGGCTTGCTCAAGTTCGCCTACCGGCAGGCGCAGCTGCAAGGGAAAACGGTCCCGGCTGCCGCTGCGGTGGAGCCGGTCGAGCGCCCCTCGCAAAAACAGCAGCCGAAACCTAAAAAGAAAGAAGACCATTTTGGGAAGAAAGTCAAGAAATTTTTCGGTTCTTTCTTTGAATAGAGATTGAAATTTTAGGAGGATTTGGCCATGTTGGAGTTTGAGACAACAGTCGATCAGTTGGCAACGATCAAGGTGATTGGAGTCGGGGGCGGCGGCAACAACGCTGTCAATCGGATGATTGAGTATGGGGTGCAAGGTGTGGAGTTTATTGCGGTCAATACGGATGCACAGGCGCTCAACTTGTCGAAGGCGCCGATCAAGCTGCAAATCGGGGCGAAGCTGACCCGCGGCTTGGGCGCGGGGGCAAACCCGGAAGTTGGAAAAAAAGCAGCTGAGGAGAGCAAAGAGCAAATTGAAGAAGCGCTTCGCGGCGCCGATATGGTGTTTGTCACCGCTGGCATGGGCGGTGGCACGGGAACTGGCGCTGCGCCGGTCATCGCCCAAATTGCGCGCGAATTAGGGGCGCTTACGGTCGGCGTTGTTACGCGCCCGTTTACGTTTGAGGGGCGGAAGCGGGCGACGCAGGCCGCAAGCGGTATCGCCGCCATGAAAGAGGCGGTCGATACGCTCATTGTCATTCCGAACGACCGGTTGCTTGAGATTGTCGACAAAAATACGCCGATGCTTGAGGCGTTCCGTGAAGCGGACAATGTGCTGCGCCAAGGGGTGCAAGGCATTTCCGATTTGATCGCCGTGCCGGGGTTGATCAACCTTGACTTCGCTGATGTGAAGACGATCATGTCGAATAAAGGTTCGGCATTGATGGGTATTGGCATCGCCAGCGGCGAAAACCGAGCGGCTGAGGCAGCAAAAAAAGCCATTTCCAGCCCGCTGTTGGAAACATCCATTGACGGCGCTCAAGGGGTGCTGATGAACATCACCGGCGGCATGAACTTAAGTTTGTACGAAGTGCAGGAGGCTGCCGACATCGTCGCTTCGGCGGCCGACCAAGAAGTGAACATGATCTTCGGCTCCGTTATTAATGAGAACTTAAAGGACGAGATCATTGTGACGGTCATTGCGACCGGATTCAACGAAAACGTCGCTTCGCAGCCGCGGCCGCCGCGCATTGGCATCGGCACTGTGCCGAAAGCGGCGCCGGCTCCAAAGCGGGAAAAGCGCGAAGAGCCGATACAAGACTATGCAGCGCTCCGCTCGGGGCAAGCAGAAGACCCGCTTGACATTCCCGCTTTCTTGCGCAACCGCAACCGCCGCCGCTAGATGGCGAAACGGGCATGAACAAAACGTTCATGCCCGCTTTTCATATTAGGACCAAAAAATCTCTCGCGTTGGCCTCCCGCTCTCTCGCAGCGCAAGGGCGAAAAAGAGAAGGCAGGCTAGGCTTTCGTGCCGGCCGATTTGATCCGCCGTGGTTCCCCCTGTTTTGACAAAACATCCCCTTTTTCACCGCCACCGATTGACAGACTTTCCGCGAAGAGATGCTATATACTTGTTTCAGACAAAGCCGATGTGGGCGGGGGAGGGGCTTGACGGTTGGTCGTCTATCTCGATGTCATTTGGCTGTTGAACGTCTGTTTTGACGCGTTGCTTCTTTGGCTGACGGCGCTCATGCTCAAGCGGCCGATCGTCTGGTGGCGCCTGTTGGCCGGGGCGTTGATCGGTTCGTTGCTTGTCATATTGCTGTTTACCCCATTTTCCGCCATCGCCCAGCACCCGTTGATAAAAGTAGCCGTTTCAGTGTTGATCGTGTGGGCCGCCTTCGGCTTTAAGCGCCCGCGCTATTTGCTTGAGAATATGCTGGCGTTTTACTTTGCCACGTTCGCCGTCGGCGGCGGCATGCTGGCGGTTCATTATTTTTTCGCGCACCAACTGTCCGTACGCCAAGGCATGCTTCTCATGCATCATCCCGGGGCGGGCGATCCGGTCAGCTGGATGTTTGTTGTCATCGGGTTTCCGGTTTTATGGTTTTTTTCCCGCCGAAGGGTGGAGGCGATTCGCGAAAAAAAACTGCGGTTTGAACATATCATTGAGGTCAAGATCGTATGGGACGGGCGGCCGCTTATGCTGCGCGGCTTGATTGACAGCGGCAACCAGCTCGTCGATCCGTTGACAAAAACGCCGGTGATGGTAGTCGAACAGGAAAAAGCGAAGGCCGTGCTTCCTGAAGAGCTATTGGGTTGCCTCAGCGCTCACATGATGCTTGCTTCCCCGCCGGAGCGGTGGGTCCATCTCCTCCGTCTCATTCCGTACCGCGCGGTCGGCAGCGGTCCGCAAATGATGGCGGCGGTCAAGCCAGACCGCATTATGCTTCGGTATGAAAACGAATGGTTGGAAGTAGCGCAAGGGCTTGTGGCGCTAAGCGCTGATCCGCTGTCGACGGATGGGGAGTACGACTGCATCGTCCATCCGAAAATGGTGCAGGCGGGAAGAAAGCTGACCGCTTCGTAGGTTTTGTTTAGTATATCATACTCGCTTTTGATCCGTTTAGAAGGGGGATTTTCATGAAAAAGTGGAAACTTCGCTTCATGTACTGGCTGTATAAGCTTTTGGCCAAGCTCGGCTTGAAGGCGGATGAAATTTATTATATCGGAGGCAGCGAAGCGCTCCCGCCGCCGCTGACAAAAGAAGAAGAGGAGCAGCTGATCGCCAGGCTCGCCGCCGGCGATGACACGGCGAGATCGCTTTTGATCGAACGCAATTTGCGTCTTGTCGTCTACATTGCGCGCAAGTTTGAAAACACCGGCATTCACATTGAAGATTTGATCAGCATTGGAACGATCGGCCTCATTAAGGCGGTCAACACGTTCAACCCGGAGAAGAAGATCAAGCTGGCGACATACGCGTCGCGCTGCATTGAAAACGAAATTTTAATGTATTTGCGCCGCAACAACAAAGTGCGGGCGGAAGTGTCGTTTGATGAACCGCTCAATATCGACTGGGATGGCAACGAGCTGTTGCTTTCCGACGTGTTGGGCACGGAAGACGACGTGATTACGAAAGATTTGGAAGCGGATGTCGACCGGCGCTTGCTCTTAAACGCCTTGCGCCAGCTGAGTGACCGCGAGAAGCAAATTATGGAATTGCGTTTTGGTCTTTCCGGCGGCGAAGAAAAGACGCAAAAAGACGTCGCTGATTTGCTCGGCATTTCGCAATCGTACATATCGCGGCTCGAGAAGCGGATCATTAAACGGTTGCGCAAAGAATTCAATAAAATGATGTAGCGGGCGGCGGGAGCGAAATTCCGCCGCTTTTTCCGCGTCGGACAGGCTGTGCATATTTTTCCCTTCCAAGGAGATACTGAAAACTGACGACTTAGCATCTCCTGATGGGAGGGAACAACTTGACGAGGAACAAAGTTGAGATTTGCGGCGTAGACACTTCGAAGCTTCCCGTCCTCAAAAATGAGGAAATGCGTGAACTGTTTCGACGGATGCATGAGGGGGATTTGGAGGCGAGAGAGAAATTAGTAAACGGCAACTTGCGCCTCGTGTTGAGTGTCATTCAGCGCTTCAACAACCGAGGCGAATTTGTCGATGATTTGTTTCAAGTCGGCTGCATCGGACTTATGAAATCGATTGATAATTTTGACCTCAATCAAAACGTGAAGTTTTCCACTTACGCCGTGCCGATGATCATCGGCGAAATCCGCCGCTATTTGCGCGACAACAACCCGATCCGCGTTTCGCGCTCGCTGCGCGACATCGCCTACAAAGCGTTGCAAGTGCGAGAGCGGCTCATGAGCGAGACGGCGAAAGAACCGTCAACCGAGGAAATTGCCAAAGAACTCGGCGTCGCCCATGAGGAAGTGGTTTTTGCCCTCGATGCCATTCAAGATCCTGTTTCGTTGTTTGAGCCGATTTACAACGACGGCGGCGACCCGATTTACGTGATGGACCAGCTGAGTGATGAGCGCAACCGCGACAGCCAATGGATCGAAGAAATCGCCCTGAAGGAAGGGCTTCGGCGGTTGAATGAGCGGGAAAAAATGATCATCCGCAAACGTTTTTTCCAAGGAAAGACGCAAATGGAAGTGGCCGAGGAAATCGGCATTTCCCAAGCGCAAGTGTCTAGGCTCGAAAAAGCGGCGATCCGGCAAATGAATAAAAACATCCAAGTGTGACAGGCTGCAGGTTGCAGCCTTTTTCTTTGGCACATAACTGCCCATTCGGCGTCATATAGATGAAAAAGAGGGAGAGGAAAGGCGGGGGAAGAAATCGTGATGAGAATTTCCGAATTTCAGACGAAAGATGTCGTCAATGTAGCCAATGGGAAAAAGCTTGGCAATATTGGGGACATTGATATTGATTTAGATACTGGAAAAATCCGCTCGCTCATTATTTTAGGCGCCGGAAAGATGCTCGGGCTGTTCGGCCGCGAAGAGGCGGTCGTCATTCCATGGCAGAACATCGTCAAAATCGGAGCCGATGTTATTTTAGTCCGCCTTCATGATACGGATTGAATCCAGAGGATGGCCTAGGGTTGACAGCAATGTTTCGACAAAATCGCAAATAAAGGTTATCATGGACAAACAAACTATGATAAAATAGGAAAAAAAGTGATAAAAAACTACAAAAAGCAGCGTGAGGTTGACGCGAATGCCGGACATTTTTCAACAAGAAGCCCGCGGCTGGCTCCGCTGCGGGGCGCCTCCGTTTGCTGGAGCCGTCGCTGGATTGACGACGAAACATGGCGGGGAGAGCAAAGGGCCGTTCGCCTCGCTGAATATGGGACTGCATGTCGGCGATGATCGCACGGATGTCGTCAACAACCGCCGGCGCTTGGCGGAATGGCTTGCATTCCCGCTTGAGCGATGGGTGGGTTGCGAGCAAGTGCACGGTGCCGACATTCGGAAAGTGACCAAAAACGAACGGGGGAATGGAGCGCAAGACTTCGCCACAGCGGTTCCGGGAGTCGACGGGTTGTATACAGACGAAGCGGAGGTGTTGCTCGCGCTTTGTTTTGCCGATTGTGTGCCCATTTATTTTGTGGCGCCATCTGCTGGGTTAGTCGGCCTTGCTCATGCCGGATGGCGGGGAACGGCCGGCGGCATCGCTGGTCACATGGTGCGGCTTTGGCAAACGCGCGAACACATCGCGCCGAGCGACATCTATGTTGCCATCGGACCTGCCATCGGTCCGTGCTGTTATACGGTTGACGACCGGGTCGTGGACAGTTTGCGCCCGACGCTTCCTCCGGAAAGCCCGTTGCCATGGCGGGAAACGAGCCCAGGGCAATATGCGCTCGACTTAAAGGAAGCCAACCGGCTTCAGTTGCTCGCGGCTGGCGTTCCGAACAGCCATATTTATGTGTCGGAACGCTGTACAAGCTGTGAGGAAGCGTTGTTTTTTTCCCACCGCCGCGACCGCGGAACGACCGGAAGGATGTTGGCGTTCATTGGCCGAAGGGAGGAAACGACATGACGGTGCGCGACAACTTGGCGGCCATTCGCCGAGAAATCGAGGCGGCCTGCGCTCGCGTCGGCCGCGATCCGGCCGGCGTGCGCATCGTGGCGGTCACCAAATATGTGGATGCAAAGCGGGCGCTCGAGGTGCTTGACGCCGGCATTGCCGATCTCGGCGAAAACCGCTCTGACCAATTGATTGAAAAGCATGAACGGATCGGAAATCAAGCGACGTGGCATTTCATTGGGACGCTTCAGTCGCGCAAAGTCAAAGACATTATTGATAAAGTCGATTACATTCATTCGCTCGACCGCTTGTCGCTCGCGAAAGAAATTGAAAAGCGGGCGGCGAGGCCGGCGAAATGTTTTGTGCAGGTGAACGTCTCAGGAGAGGCGACCAAACACGGGCTCGCCCCCGAAGAAACGATTCCGTTTATTGAACAACTTCGCGCCTTTTCGCGCATCGAAGTCGTCGGATTGATGACGATGGCGCCGCACACCGACGACGAAGCGATATTGCGCGCTTGCTTTCGCCAATTGCGGATGCTGAAGGAACGCGTTCAGGCGTTGGGAATGGCCCATGCGCCATGCACCGAACTGTCAATGGGCATGTCAAACGACTACACGATCGCCATCGAGGAAGGAGCGACGTTTGTGCGCATCGGCAGCGCGCTTGTCGGATCATTGTAGGAGGTGAAACCGGATGGGGTTGATGAAAAAATTTCGCGATTATTTTTTAGAAGAAGATTACGAAGACTATGAAGAAGAATATGAAGCGCCGCAGCCGGAAGAGGAGGCGCCGCCGAAGACGGCAGGCAAGGCGAACGTCGTCAGCTTGCAAAGCGTGCAAAAATCGGCGAAAGTCGTGCTTGCTGAGCCGCGGGTGTATGCGGAGGCGCAGGAGATCGCCGACCATTTGAAAAGCCGGCGCGCGGTCATCGTCAACTTGCAGCGCATCCAGCATGAGCAGGCGAAGCGGATCGTCGACTTTTTAAGCGGCACGGTGTACGCCATTGGCGGCGACATTCAGCAAGTCGGCACGAAAATTTTTTTATGCACCCCGGAAAACGTCGACGTCAGCGGCTCGATTTCGCTCGACGGCGAGGATGACAGACCGATGAAGAGGTGGTAGCCGTTGGATTATGTACTCACGTTTTTGACGACATTGATTCAAGTGTACTCGTATGCGCTGATCATTTATATTTTAATGTCGTGGTTTCCCAATGCGCGTGAAACGCGGTTCGGACAAATGCTTGCCGCCATTTGCGAGCCGTATTTGGAGCCGTTTCGGCGCGTCATTCCGCCGCTTGGCGTCATTGACGTCTCCCCGATCGTCGCTTTTATCGTTCTTGAATTTGCGACAAGAGGGCTTCACGCCCTGTTTGACATTCTTGCGTCGCAGTTTTAGCTGCCGTTTTGTGCGCCGGCGGCGTTCGCTATGGTCGGACGGCAAGAAGCCAATGGGCGGAACTCGCAGGGAGGAATCCGTTGTGGGTTCCTTTCTTCCATGAAAGCAAGGTGACGTCAAGTGGAGCTGTATCAGCATTTTCGCAAAGAGGAACATCCGTTCATTGATCAAGTGCTCGAGTGGAAGGAGATGGTGAGCCGTCAGTACGCTCCGAAGCTGACCGATTTTCTTGATCCGCGTGAGCAGCAAATCGTGCAAAGCATCGTCGGCGGCGCGGAAGATGTGCGCGCGTTCTTTTTCGGCGGCGCCCCGTTTGTCGAGCGGAAGCGGGTGTTTCTCGCCCCGCCGTATATCGACCCTGAGGAAGAGGATTATGGCATTGTACTGTTTGCCGTCCGCTATCCGGCGAAATTCGTTTCCCTTGAACATCGCGACGTGTTGGGGGCGCTGATGTCGCTTGGCTTGCGGCGCGGCAAGTTTGGCGATATTCTCGTTCAAGATGAAGAGATTCAATTTTTCGCCGCCGCTGAAGTCGCCGACTACGTCCGCCTGCATGTCGAAATGATCGGCAAAGCTCCGGTTGCGCTTGAGCCGCTTCCGTTGTCGGCTGCCATGCCGCTTGCCGAAACGTGGGAGGAAGGAACGGTCACGGTTTCTTCTCTAAGGCTCGATGCTGTGCTCGCTCAGGCGTTTCGCCTTGCGCGCGAGAAAGCGCGTGCGCTTGTTGAAAGCGGGCTTGTCAAAGTCAACTGGAAGGTGGTGGACAAGCCTGATTTTCTCTGTGGACCGGGTGATGTGCTGTCGGCGCGGGGCTTTGGCCGCTGCAAGCTGTTTTCGGTGGAAGGGCCGACGAAAAAAGAGCGCTGGCTCGTCCGGATCGGCCGACAAAAATAAGCAAATGACGGCAGGAAATCGGCAAACCGTGTCGAATGAAGTGAAGCAAAGGAATGATGGAGACGGAGGTGGCCGTTGTGCCGTTGACGCCATTAGATATTCACAATAAGGAATTCAGCCGCGGCTTTCGCGGGTATGATGAAGACGAAGTAAACGAGTTTCTCGATCAAGTCATTAAAGACTATGAAATGCTCATCCGTGAAAAAAAGCAACTGGAAGAAAAAGTGGCGGAACTGACGGAAAAGCTGAACTACTTTGCGAACATTGAAGAGACGCTCAATAAGTCGATTCTTGTTGCTCAAGAAGCAGCGGAAGAAGTGAAGCGGAATGCGCAAAAAGAGGCGAAGCTGATCATTAAAGAGGCGGAAAAAAACGCCGAGCGCATCATCAGCGATGCATTGGCGAAATCGCGGAAAATCGCCCTCGAGATCGAGGAGCTGAAGCGGCAGTCGAAAGTGTTCCGCGCCCGTTTCCGCATGCTTGTCGAGGCGCAGCTTGATATGATCAACAGCCGCGATTGGGACGAGTTGATGGAGTATGAGACGCCGGATTTGGAAGAAGGGGCGAAAGAACCGCTGTCTCAGCCTTGACGAACCGAAGCCGTTTCGGTTATAATAATTGGCAAAAATCGCCGCACCAGCCGCCGTGGGAGGCGGTTGGCTTTTTTCAGGATGAATAGCGAAATAGCCATCGACGATGAAAGGGACAGTAGCTCTTGTACGACCGGTCGCAGCGAGCCAGGGGCGGTGGAAGCCTGGCATCGGCGCAAGAGTGAACATCACCCTGGAGTTCCATGCCGAACATCAAGTAGGCCATGGCGCGTCATTCCCGTTACGAATGAAAAGTGGGCTGTGCGTCGTTTGCATGGCCAAGAAGGGTGGTACCGCGAGACCGTTCTCGTCCCTTGCCGGGGGAGAACGGTTTTTTATTTGAAGAGGAGGGAGCAAAGATGGATTACAAAGAAACGCTGCTCATGCCGAAGACCGAGTTTCCGATGCGCGGCAATTTGCCGAAGCGGGAGCCGGAAATGCAAAAAAAATGGGAGGAAATGGACATTTACCGGAAAGTGCAGGAGCGGACGAAAGGACGGCCGCTGTTTGTTCTGCATGACGGCCCGCCGTATGCCAACGGCGACATTCATATGGGGCATGCGCTGAACAAAATTTTAAAAGATATCATCGTCCGCTACAAATCAATGAGCGGCTATTGCGCGCCGTACGTGCCGGGCTGGGATACGCACGGCCTGCCGATCGAAACGGCCCTTGCCAAGCAAGGCGTCGACCGCAAATCGATGAGCGTCGCCGAGTTCCGCAAGCTGTGCGAGCAATACGCGTATGAACAAATCGACAACCAACGCCGGCAGTTCAAGCGGCTCGGCGTGCGCGGCGACTGGGACAACCCGTACATTACGCTCAAACCGGAGTACGAAGCCCAGCAAATTAAAGTGTTTGGCGAAATGGCGAAAAAAGGGCTCATCTACAAAGGGTTGAAGCCGGTCTATTGGTCGCCGTCAAGCGAATCGGCGCTCGCCGAAGCGGAAATCGAATATAAAGACAAGCGTTCGCCGTCGATTTATGTCGCCTTCCCGGTGAAAGACGGCAAAGGCGTGCTTGAGGGCGATGAGCGAATCGTCATTTGGACGACGACGCCGTGGACGATTCCGGCGAATTTGGCGATCGCCGTCCATCCGGAGTTGGACTACCATGTCGTGGAAACAAACGGGCAAAAATACGTCGTCGCCGCTGCCCTTGTCGAGTCGGTGGCGAACGAAGTCGGCTGGGACGCATGGTCGATTGTGAAAACGATCAAAGGAACAGCGCTCGAGTATGTGGTGGCGAAACATCCGTTTTATGAGCGCGACTCGCTTGTCGTCTGCGGCGAACACGTCACGACCGATGCCGGCACCGGCTGCGTCCATACGGCGCCGGGCCACGGGGAAGACGACTTTCTCGTCGGGCAAAAATACGGGCTTCCGGTCCTTTGCCCAGTTGATGAACGCGGCTATATGACAAGCGAAGCGCCTGGATTTGAGGGGATGTTTTACGAAGACGCCAACAAGGCGATTACACAGAAGCTTGAGGAAGTGGGCGCCTTGTTGAAACTCGGATTTATCACCCACTCGTATCCGCACGACTGGCGGACAAAGCAGCCGACGATTTTCCGGGCGACGACGCAATGGTTTGCGTCGATCGATAAAATCCGCGGCCAGTTGCTTGATGCCATCAAAGAAACGAAATGGATTCCGGAGTGGGGGGAAATCCGCATCCATAACATGGTGCGCGACCGCGGCGACTGGTGCATTTCCCGACAGCGCGCCTGGGGCGTGCCGATTCCGGTCTTTTACGGCGAAAACGGCGAACCGATCATCACCGATGAGACGATCGAGCATGTGTCAAACTTGTTCCGCCAATACGGGTCGAACGTCTGGTTTGAGCGCGAGGCGAAAGACTTGCTGCCGGAAGGATTCACCCATCCGTCGAGCCCGAACGGCATCTTTACGAAAGAAACGGACATTATGGACGTTTGGTTTGACTCCGGTTCGTCGCACCAAGCCGTGTTGGTCGAACGCGACGATCTCGTGCGTCCGGCTGATTTGTACTTGGAAGGGTCCGACCAATATCGCGGCTGGTTCAACTCATCGCTGTCCACCGCCGTTGCCGTCACCGGCAAAGCGCCGTATAAAGGCGTGTTGAGCCACGGCTTTGTCTTGGACGGCGAAGGGCGGAAAATGAGCAAGTCGCTCGGCAACGTCGTCGTGCCGGCGAAAGTGATGGAACAGTTCGGCGCCGACATTTTGCGCCTTTGGGTCGCTTCGGTCGACTATCAAGCGGACGTGCGCATCTCCGACCATATTTTAAAACAAGTGTCGGAAGTGTACCGGAAAATCCGCAACACGTTCCGGTTTATGCTCGGCAACTTGTTCGATTTTGACCCGAACAAAAACGCCGTGCCGATTGGGGAGCTTGGCGAAGTCGACCGCTATATGTTGGCGAAATTGAACAAGCTTGTCATCAAGGTGAAAAAAGCGTACGACAGCTATGATTTCGCCGCGGTTTACCATGAGATGAACCATTTCTGCACCGTCGAGCTGAGCGCGTTTTACTTGGATATGGCGAAAGACATTTTGTACATCGAAGCGGCTGACTCCCGCGCCCGCCGCGCCGTGCAGACGGTGCTGTATGAAACGGTCGTCGCGTTGGCGAAGCTCATCGCGCCGATTTTGCCGCATACCGCCGATGAAGTGTGGGAGCATATCCCGAATCGAAGAGAAAACGTCGAAAGCGTCCAGCTCACCGATATGCCGGAGCCGATCGCGATCGACGGCGAAGAAGCGCTGCTGGCGAAATGGGATGCGTTTATGGACGTGCGCGATGACATTTTAAAAGCGCTCGAGAACGCGCGCAATGAAAAAGTGATCGGCAAATCGCTGACGGCCAGCGTCATCGTCTACCCGAAAGACGAGGCGCGGAAGCTATTGGCGTCGCTTGACGAAGATTTGCGCCAGCTCCTGATCGTTTCGGCGTTTTCCGTTGCGGATGAACCGTATGACGCCGCGCCGGCCGAAGCCGAGCGGCTCGACCACGTGGCCGTCATCGTCCGCCCGGCGGAAGGCGAGACGTGCGAGCGGTGCTGGACGGTGACGAAAGAAGTCGGCGCCGATCCGTCGCATCCGACGCTTTGCCCGCGCTGCGCGCACATTGTGGGCGAACATTATTCCGCATAACGAAAAGCGGCAGGCTGCCTTGGCGCGGCCTTGCCGCTTCATTTGTTTGCCATGGCGAATTATGCTACAATGCAAAAAGGATGAATGAGAAGGACAGGGGGACTTGGCACGGTGGCATACTATTGGATTGCGGCGGCGGTCGTCATCCTCGATCAATGGACGAAATGGCTTGTCGTCCGCTATATGCGGCTTGGGGAAAGCATTCCGATCATTGACAATGCGCTCTATATTACGTCGCACCGCAATCGCGGCGCGGCGTGGGGCATGCTGCAAGGGCAGTTTTGGCTCTTTTATTTGATTACGGTCATCGTCGCGGCCGGAATCGTTATCTACATTCGCCGCCTGAAGCCTTCCGAACGCCTGGCAGGCGTAGGGCTTGGGCTGATGCTCGGCGGGGCGATTGGCAATTTTCTCGACCGCGTCTTTCGCAAGGAAGTGGTCGATTTCATCCACGCGTACATCGGCACGTACAGTTTTCCGGTGTTCAACGTGGCTGACTCGGCGCTGACGGTCGGCGTCATCTTGCTGTTTGTCCATATGTTTTTTTTCGCGACACCAGAGAAAGGGAATGAGTAGATGGACACGATCACATTTCACATCGAAGACGAATATGACGGCGAACGAATTGATAAAGTGATCGCGGCGTTAAATGAGGAATGGTCGCGTTCGCAAGTGCAGCAATGGATCAAAAACGGGCTTGTGACCGTGAACGGCCAAGCGGTGAAGGCGAACTACAAATGCGAGGCGGGCGACTCGGTCGCCGTCTCACCGCCGGAGCCGGAGCCGCTTCATGTCGAGCCGGAGCCGATTCCGCTGGACATTTATTATGAGGATGAGGATGTCCTTGTCGTCAACAAGCCGCGCGGCATGGTCGTCCATCCGGCGCCCGGGCATATGCGCGGCACGCTTGTCAACGCGCTTCTCGCCCATTGCCGCGACCTGTCTGGGATCAACGGCGTGCTTCGCCCCGGCATCGTCCATCGGATTGACAAAGACACATCAGGACTATTGATGGTAGCGAAAAACGACGCCGCCCACCGCTCGCTCGTCGAGCAGCTTGTGAACAAAACGGTGACGCGCCGCTACAAGGCGATCGTCCACGGCGTCATTCCACACGATTATGGCACGATCGATGCCCCGATCGGCCGCGACAAGCGCGATCGAAAGAAAATGGCCGTCACCGAGGAAAACGGCAAGGAAGCCGTCACCCATTTCCGCGTGCTCGAGCGGTTTCGCCATTATACTTATGTGGAGTGCCAGCTGGAAACGGGTCGGACGCACCAAATTCGCGTCCATATGAAATACATCGGCTACCCGCTTGCCGGGGATCCGCAATACGGGCCGAAAAAAACGCTCGCAATCGACGGCCAGGCGCTTCACGCCGGGGTGCTCGGCTTCCGTCATCCGCGCACCGGCGAGCATTTGGAATTCGAAGCGCCGTTGCCGCCGGAGTTTGCCGAATTGCTTGACTGGCTGCGAAAAAACGATTGACAAACGAACACGCCCCCTTTACAATGAAAACAGGTGAACAGGAACCTTTAAGTTCAGTCCTGTGAGGCTGAAAAGGGGTCGGAATGACAAAGAAGGGCGATGTATGCCCATCTTGTTTGGCGATAAGCGCGCCATCCCCCGCTTCACAGGCGGGGGATTTTTTGTGCCAACGGAGGTGGCTTGCATGCAAAAGGCGGTCGTGATGGACGAACAGGCGATTCGCCGCGCTTTGACGCGCATCGCCCACGAAATCATCGAACGAAACAAAGGCATTGACGGCTGCGTGCTTGTCGGAATTAAAACGCGCGGCATTTATTTGGCGCGCCGCTTGGCGGAGCGGATCGAGCAAATTGAAGGGGCGTCCGTTCCCGTCGGCGAGCTTGACATCACCTTGTACCGCGACGATTTGACCGTGAAGACGGACGACCATGAACCGCTTGTGAAAGGAACGAATGTACCGTTTCCGGTGACCGAGCGGAATGTCATTTTAGTCGATGACGTGCTCTTCACCGGCCGGACGGTGCGGGCGGCGATGGATGCGGTCATGGATTTGGGCCGCCCGGCGCGCATCCAGCTCGCCGTGCTTGTTGACCGCGGCCACAGGGAACTCCCGATCCGCGCCGATTTCGTCGGCAAAAACATCCCGACATCCAGTGCGGAAATGATTGTCGTTGAACTTTCCGAGGTGGACGGCATCGATCAAGTCTCCATTCATGAAAAATAGCGAAGCTCCCTTTTAAGCGCAGTCCCGTGAGGCTGCAAAAGGGGCGGAATCGTTTCGGCTGTTTCTGCACCCTCTTTGCGCCTTCGCGGGCAAAGAGGGTTTTTTTGTGCACACTAGAAAGCAAGCCTCGCTCATTTGATCAAAGGAGTGACGAAAGATGAACAAACCGGTGTTGGACATTCAAGACCGCCCGACCGTTGGGCAATGGATCACATTAAGCCTTCAGCATTTATTCGCCATGTTCGGGGCGACGATTTTAGTGCCGTACTTAGTCGGCTTAGATCCGTCGATCGCCTTGCTGACAAGCGGGCTCGGAACATTGGCGTTTTTGCTCATTACGAAATGGCAAGTGCCGGCGTATCTTGGCTCGTCGTTCGCCTACATTGCGCCGATCATCGCGGCGAAAACGGCTGGCGGCCCGGGAGCGGCCATGATCGGCAGCTTCCTCGCCGGATTGGTGTACGGGGTTGTCGCCCTCATCATTAAAAAAGCCGGCTACCGCTGGGTGATGAAACTGTTGCCGCCGGTTGTGGTCGGCCCAGTTATCATCGTCATCGGCCTCGGCTTGGCCGGGACGGCGGTCGGGATGGCGATGAACGGCCCGGACGGCAAATACAGCTTGCTCCATTTCTCGGTGGCGCTCGTGACGCTCGCGGCCACGATCGTCTGCTCCGTGCTCGCGCGCGGCATGTTGAGCTTGATTCCGGTGCTTGTCGGCATTGTCGTCGGCTATCTCTACGCGTTGGCGGTCGGGCTCGTCGATTTGTCGAAAGTGGCGGCGGCGAAATGGTTCGAATGGCCGGATTTCTTGATCCCGTTTGCCGATTATCCGGTGCGCGTCACATGGGAGATCGTGATGCTCATGGTGCCGGTGGCGATCGTCACCTTGTCCGAGCATATCGGCCACCAGCTCGTCTTAAGCAAAGTCGTCGGCCGCGACCTCATTCAAAAACCGGGGCTGCACCGCTCGATTTTAGGGGACGGAACGGCGACGATGATCTCCGCCTTGCTTGGCGGTCCGCCGAAAACGACGTACGGGGAAAACATCGGTGTGCTGGCGATCACCCGCGTCTACAGTGTCTACGTGCTGGCCGGCGCGGCGGTCATCGCGATCGCTTTCGGCTTCGTCGGCAAAATCACGGCGCTGATCAGCTCGATTCCGACGCCGGTCATGGGCGGTGTGTCGATCTTGCTGTTTGGCATCATCGCCTCGTCCGGACTGCGCATGTTGATCGACAGCCGCGTCGATTTCGGCCAGACGCGCAATTTAGTCATCGCCTCGGTCATCTTGGTCATCGGCATCGGCGGAGCGGTGCTGAAAATCAGCGACAGCTTCCAAATTACCGGGATGGCGCTCTCGGCCATTGTCGGCGTCCTCCTCAACTTGATTTTGCCGGGGCGTCCGCAAGCCGCGGAAAACCTATTTGAAGAAAACCAGAGCGACCATGTCGCCTAATAGGAGAAAGCACCTTTTAATTAAGTCCCGCGAGGCTTAAAAAGGTGTGAAAACAGGCGCATCCAGGGCCGGAGTGCACCTTCTTCGGCTCTGCCATGCGCCGATCGTCACACCTTGCCTGGCCGGCAAGGTGTTTTTTTCGCGAAAAAACGAAAAGGAGCGAGACCGATGACCCATCTTTTCGCATTAAGTGAACTGCCGCTTGATGAAATCCACCGTTTGCTCGATGAAGCGGAAGCGTTCCGCAGCGGGCGCATCTGGCGCCCGGCGGCGCCGATGTACGTCGCCAACTTGTTTTTCGAACCGAGCACGCGCACGAAATGCAGCTTCGAGATGGCGGAACGGAAGCTTGGGCTTCATGTCATTCCATTTGACCCGGAACGCTCGAGCGTGCAAAAAGGGGAGACGCTGTACGATACCGTACGGACGCTTGAGGCGATCGGCGTCGATGCGGTTGTCATCCGCCATCACGAAGATGCGTATTTCGAAGCGCTCCGCCATGCGGTCGGCATTCCGATCATCAACGCCGGCGACGGCTGCGGGCACCATCCGACCCAGTCGCTCTTGGATTTATTGACGATCCGCCAAGAGTTTGGCTCCTTCACCGGTTTGACGGTGGCAATCATCGGCGACATCCGTCATAGCCGCGTCGCCCGCTCCAATGCGGAAGTGTTGACAAGGTTGGGGGCAAACGTCCTGTTTTCCGGACCGGCAGAGTGGAAAGATGAAACGAATCCGTACGGGACGTACGTCGAAGTCGACGAAGCCATCGCCCGCGCCGATGTTGTGATGCTTTTGCGCATCCAACATGAACGCCATGCAGAGGCGATGGGGCTGACAAAAGAAGAGTACCATGTGCGGTATGGGCTGACGCTTGAGCGGGCGCGGCGGATGAAAGTGGGTGCCATCATCTTGCACCCGGCGCCGGTCAACCGCGGAGTCGAAATCGCAAGCGAACTTGTGGAAGCAAAGGCATCGCGCATTTTTAAACAAATGGAAAACGGCGTCTACGTCCGGATGGCTGTCTTAAAACGGGCAATGGAAGGGAGAATGGAGCATGGGCGTATGGCTGAGCAATGGCATGTCGTTCAATAAAGATGGGGAATTGGTGCGGACACATATCAAAATCGAACACGGAAACATTGCGGCGATCCTCTATGAACAGCCGCTAGAAGCGAATGAGGAGGACGTTATCGACGTTGGCGGCCGTCTCATCGTTCCCGGCCTGATCGACTTGCACGTTCATTTGCGCGAACCGGGCGGCGAAGCGAAAGAAACGATTGAAACGGGCACGCTCGCCGCGGCAAAAGGCGGATTTACGACGGTTGCCGCCATGCCGAACACGAACCCGGTGCCGGATCGGAAAGAACAGATGGAATGGCTCGTGCGACGCATCCACGAAACCGCGCATGTCAATGTGCTCCCTTATGCAGCGATTACCATTGGGCAAAGGGGAGAAGAGCTGACCGATTTTGCCGCCTTAAAAGCGGCGGGGGCATTCGCCTTTACCGATGACGGCGTCGGCGTCCAGTCGGCTGGGATGATGTTCGAAGCGATGAAACAGGCGGCGGCGCTCGATATGGCGATCGTCGCCCATTGCGAGGACGACACGCTGACAAACGGCGGATCGGTGCATGACGGCGATTTCGCCCGCCGGTACGGGCTCGCCGGCATCCCGTCCGTCTGCGAGGCGGTGCATATCGCCCGCGACGTCTTGCTTGCCGAGGCAGCCGGATGCCATTATCACGTCTGCCATATCAGCACGAAAGAGTCGGTGCGTGTCGTCCGCGACGCCAAGCGGGCCGGCATCCGCGTCACCGCCGAAGTGACGCCGCACCATCTGCTCTTGTGCGATGAGGATATTCCAGGGCTTGATGCGAACTACAAAATGAACCCACCGCTGCGCAGCCGCGCGGACCGTGAAGCGCTCATGGAAGGGCTGCTCGACGGCACGATCGATTTTATCGCCACGGACCACGCGCCGCATACGGCTGCGGAAAAAGCGAAAGGAATCGAGGCGGCGCCGTTTGGCATCGTTGGGCTCGAAACGGCGTTTCCGCTCTTATATACCCATTTCGTCAAAACAGGCGTGTTTACATTAAAGCAGCTTGTCGATTGGCTGACGATCAAGCCGGCGCAATGTTTCGGCCTCAAGGCCGGGCGGCTTGCCGTCGGGGCGCCGGCGGATATTGCGGTCATTGATTTGGAAACAGAAGAAGCGATTGATCCCGAGACGTTTGCGTCCAAAGGGAAAAATACGCCGTTTGCCGGCTGGGTGTGCCAAGGCTGGCCGGTGATGACGTTTGTCGGCGGTACACTCGTATGGGAGAAAGGAAGGGCGTAAATATGAAACGGCAGCTGATTTTAGAAGATGGTTCGTTTTTTGTCGGCGAAGCGTTTGGCAGCTTGAAAGAGACGACCGGGGAAGTCGTCTTTAACACCGGCATGACCGGATACCAAGAAATTTTGACCGATCCATCGTATTGCGGGCAAATCGTGACGATGACATATCCATTGATCGGCAACTACGGCATCAACCGCGACGACTTTGAAGCGATCCGCCCGTACGTACACGGGTTCATCGTCAAAGAAGCGTGCCCGACCCCGTCGAACTGGCGCGGGGAGCTGACGTTGGACGAGTATTTGAAAGAAAAAGGCATCCCTGGCCTTTCCGGCATCGACACGCGCAAACTGACGCGCCTTATCCGCCAATACGGAACGTTAAAAGGGATGATCTGTGGGCTAGATGTCGATCCGGTGGAAGCAGCAGCCAAGCTGCGGGCGATGGAGTGGCCGCGCGACCAAGTGCGGCGCGTCTCAACGAAAAGCGCCTACCCGAGCCCGGGGCGCGGTGAGCGCATCGTCTTGATTGATTTCGGGATGAAACACGGCATTTTGCGCGAACTGAACAAGCGAAATTGCGATGTGATCGTCTTGCCGTACAACGCCACCGCTGAAGAGGTGCTCAGCTGGCATCCGGACGGGGTGATGCTCTCAAACGGCCCCGGCGACCCGAAAGACGTGCCGGAAGCGATCGAGATGATTCGCGGGATTCTCGGCAAAGTGCCGCTCTTTGGCATCTGCCTCGGCCATCAATTGTTCGCGTTGGCATGCGGCGCGAACACGGAGAAAATGAAATTCGGCCATCGCGGCTCGAACCATCCGGTGAAAGACTTGCGCACCGGCAAAGTCGCCATCACGTCGCAAAACCATGGCTATACCGTCACGCACGAGTCGCTTTCTGGCACCCGGCTTGAGGTGACGCATATCGCCTTAAATGACGGCACGGTCGAAGGGCTCCGCCATTTGGACGTTCCGGCGTTTACGGTGCAATACCATCCGGAAGCCTCGCCGGGCCCGGAAGATGCGAATCCGCTGTTTGACGAGTTTTTGGCGCTCATCCGCGAGTTCAACAAGAAAGGGGAAGTCATCCATGCCTAAACGCCGCGACATTGAAACAATTTTAGTCATCGGCTCGGGGCCGATCGTCATCGGCCAGGCGGCCGAGTTCGACTACGCGGGGACGCAAGCGTGCTTAGCCCTAAAAGAAGAAGGATACAAAGTCATTCTGGTGAACTCAAACCCAGCGACGATCATGACCGATACGGAAATCGCTGATAAAGTGTATATGGAGCCGCTGACGCTCGATTTTGTCGCCCGCATCATCCGCAAAGAGCGGCCGGATGCGATTTTGCCGACGCTTGGCGGCCAGACCGGCCTCAACTTGGCGGTTGAGCTCGCAAAAGCCGGGGTGCTTCAGGAGTGCGGCGTGGAAATTCTCGGCACGAAGCTTGAGGCGATTGAAAAAGCGGAAGACCGCGAACAGTTCCGCGCCCTTATGAACGAGCTTGGCGAGCCGGTGCCGGAAAGCGCGATTATTCACAGCTTGGAAGAGGCATACGCCTTTGTCGAACAAATCGGCTATCCGGTCATCGTCCGCCCGGCGTTCACGCTCGGCGGCACGGGCGGCGGCATTTGCACGAACGAAGAAGAGCTCGTCGAGATTGTGTCAACCGGCTTGAAGATGAGCCCGGTGCACCAATGCCTGCTTGAACGGAGCATCGCCGGCTACAAGGAGATTGAATACGAAGTGATGCGCGACGCCAACGACAACGCCATCGTCGTCTGCAACATGGAAAATATCGACCCGGTCGGCATTCATACGGGTGACTCGATCGTCGTCGCCCCGAGCCAGACGTTAAGCGACCGCGAATACCAGCTGTTGCGGAACGCGTCGCTGAAAATCATCCGCGCCCTTGGCATCGAAGGCGGCTGCAACGTCCAGCTGGCGCTCGACCCGGACAGCTTCCGCTATTACGTCATTGAAGTGAACCCGCGCGTCAGCCGCTCGTCGGCGCTGGCGTCAAAAGCGACGGGGTATCCGATCGCGAAACTGGCGGCGAAAATCGCCGTCGGGCTGACGCTTGACGAAATGATCAACCCGGTCACCGGGAAAACGTACGCCTGCTTCGAGCCGGCGCTCGACTATGTGGTGACGAAAATTCCGCGCTTTCCGTTTGACAAATTTGAATCGGCGAACCGCCGGTTGGGCACGCAAATGAAAGCGACCGGCGAAGTGATGGCGATCGGCCGGACGTTCGAAGAATCGCTGTTAAAAGCCGTTCGTTCGCTCGAGATCGGAGTGCATCATCTGGAATTGAACGAGGCGAAAACGGCCGCCGACGACGTGATCGAAAAACGGATCCGCAAGGCGGGCGATGAGCGGCTCTTTTACATCGCCGAGGCGCTCCGCCGCGGGGTGACGGTGGAGACGCTGCATGAATGGAGCCAAATCGACCGCTTTTTCCTGCATAAGATTCAAAACATTATTGAGATGGAAACGGTCTTGAAAAACCACCCGGGCGACCTTGACGTGTTAAAGAAAGCGAAAGCGCTTGGGTTCTCGGATGCGGCCGTGGCGGCGCTATGGGGGCAAACGGAGCGCGACATTTACGCGCTGCGCCGCCAACAAGGCATCATGCCGGTGTACAAAATGGTCGATACGTGCGCAGCCGAATTCACGTCGGAAACGCCGTACTACTACAGCACGTACGAGGAAGAAAACGAATCGATCGTGACGGAAAAACCGAGCGTCATCGTGCTTGGCTCCGGCCCGATCCGCATCGGCCAAGGGATCGAATTTGACTATGCGACCGTCCATTGCGTCTGGGCCATTAAGCAGGCCGGCTATGAGGCGATCATCATCAACAACAACCCGGAAACGGTCTCGACCGACTTCAGCACGTCGGACAAACTGTATTTCGAGCCGCTGACGGCCGAAGACGTGATGCATGTCATCGACCTCGAGCAGCCGGTCGGCGTCATCGTCCAATTCGGCGGTCAGACGGCCATCAACTTGGCGGCGGAACTCGAGGCGCGCGGCGTCCGCTTGCTTGGGACGACGCTCGAAGATTTGGACCGCGCCGAAGACCGCGACAAATTTGAACAGGCGCTCTCGGAACTCGGCATTCCCAAACCGGCCGGCAAAACCGCCGTTTCGGTCGAAGAAGCGGTCGCCATCGCCGAAGAAATCGGCTACCCGGTGCTCGTCCGTCCTTCGTACGTGCTCGGCGGCCGGGCGATGGAAATCGTGTACAATCGCGGCGAGCTGCTTCATTACATGGAACACGCCGTGCGCGTCAATCCGCAGCACCCAGTGCTTGTCGACCGCTACATCACCGGCAAGGAAGTCGAAGTCGATGCCATCGCCGACGGCGAGACGGTCGTCATCCCCGGGATCATGGAACATATCGAGCGGGCCGGCGTCCATTCCGGCGATTCGATTGCCGTCTACCCGCCCCAGACATTAAGCGCGGAAGTGATCGACAAGATCGCGGATTACACGATCCGACTGGCGCGCGGGCTGCATATTGTCGGGCTGTTGAACATTCAGTTTGTCGTCTCGGGAAGCGATGTCTACGTCTTGGAAGTGAACCCGCGCTCAAGCCGCACGGTGCCGTTTTTAAGCAAAATCACCGGCGTGCCGATGGCGAATCTCGCCACGAAAGCCATTTTAGGGACGAAGCTCGCCGAGATGGGCTATGAGACGGGCGTCTGCCCGGTGCGCCCTGGCGTGTACGTGAAAGTGCCGGTGTTCTCGTTTGCGAAATTGCGCAACGTCGACATTTCGCTCGGCCCGGAAATGAAATCGACCGGCGAAGTGATCGGCAAGGACGTGACGTTTGAAAAAGCGCTCTATAAGGGGCTTGTCGCCTCGGGCATCCATATCCAGCCGCACGGAGCGGTGCTGTTGACGGTGGCCGACAAAGACAAAGAAGAAGCGGTCGAGCTGGCGCGCCGCTTTGCCGACATCGGCTACCAGCTGTTGGCGACGAACGGCACGGCGGAAACGTTGAAAGCGGCCGGCATTCCGGTGACGGTCGTCAATAAAATCCACTCGGCGTCGCCGAACATTTTGGATGTCATCCGCCAAGGGAAGGCGCAAGTCGTCATCAACACGCTGACGAAAGGAAAGCAGCCGGAAAGCGACGGCTTCCGCATCCGCCGCGAAGCGGTCGAAAACGGCATCCCGTGCTTGACGTCGCTCGATACGGCCCGGGCGATGCTGCAAGTGCTCGAATCGATGACGTTTTCAACGACGGCGATGACGGAAGGGCTGGTGCGGTCATGATCGGCCGCGAACGAATGACGGTCGCAAGCCAGCGGTTGATCGCCGAGCGGACGTATGAATTGACGCTTTCAGGCCGCCTCGTGCAAGAGATGCGCCAACCGGGCCAGTTCGTTCATGTGAAAGTGGCCGCATCCGCCGATCCGCTCCTGCGCCGCCCGCTCAGCCTTTGCCATATCGACCACAAGCAGGGGCAATGCACGATCATTTACCGCCAGGAAGGGAAAGGCACGGCGCTGTTGGCGCAAAAACAGCCGGGCGACACGGTCGATGTGCTCGGCCCGCTCGGCAACGGCTTTCCGCTCGAGGCCGCGCCGGCGGGCAGCCGGGCGCTGCTAGTCGGCGGCGGCATCGGCGTCCCGCCGCTCTATGAACTGGCGAAACAGCTCACAAAGCGCGGCGTCAAAGTGGTGAGCGTGCTCGGGTTTCAAACGAAAGCGGCGGTCTTTTACGAAGAGGAATTTGCCGCGTTCGGCGAGACGCATGTCGCGACCGATGACGGCTCGCACGGAACGGCCGGGCGCGTCACCGATGTGATCGAAGCGCGCTCGCTTGAGTTTGACGTCTTGTACGCCTGCGGTCCGAAGCCGATGCTTCGGGCGCTTGCGGAACGGTTTCCGAACCGGCCGGTGTACGTGTCGCTCGAGGAGCGGATGGGCTGCGGCGTCGGGGCGTGTTTCGCCTGCGTCTGCCATGTGCCAGGGAGCGAGACGGCGTATAAAAAAGTATGCAGCGACGGCCCGGTGTTTCGGGCCGGGGAGGTGGTATTATGAACCGGCTGGCGGTCGAACTGCCGGGTCTTTCCCTCAAAAACCCGATCATGCCGGCGTCCGGCTGTTTCGGGTTTGGCCGCGAGTACGCCCAGTTTTACGATTTAAGCGTGTTAGGCGCCATGATGATCAAGGCGACGACAAAAGAGCCGCGCTTTGGCAACCCGACGCCCCGGGTGGCAGAAACGCCGGGCGGGATGTTAAACGCCATCGGCCTGCAAAACCCCGGCCTTGACAAGGTGCTGACGGAAGAACTGCCGTGGCTTGAACAGTTTGACGTACCGATCATCGCCAACATCGCTGGCTCGACGGTGGAAGAGTACGTCGAGGTAGCCGAAGCGATTTCCAAAGCGCCGAACGTCCATGCGTTAGAGCTCAACATTTCTTGCCCGAACGTGAAAAAAGGCGGCATCACCTTCGGCACCGTGCCGGAGGTGGCCGCCGAGCTGACGCGGCTTGTCAAGGAAGTGTCGGCTGTCCCAGTGTATGTGAAGCTGTCGCCTAACGTGACGGACATCGTCGCGATGGCGAAAGCCATTGAACAAGCGGGCGCCGATGGCTTGACGATGATCAACACGCTCGTTGGCATGCGCATCGACGTGAAAACCGGCCGGCCGATTTTGGCCAACGGCACCGGCGGCTTATCTGGCCCGGCGGTCAAACCAATCGCCATTCGCATGATTTATGAAGTGAGCCAAGCGGTGTCGATTCCGATCATCGGCATGGGCGGCATTCAAACGGCGGAAGACGTGCTCGAGTTTTTCTACGCCGGCGCGAGCGCGGTTGCGGTCGGCACGGCCAACTTCGTCGATCCGTTCGTCTGCCCGACGATCATCGCCGACCTGCCGGCGCTGTTGGACGACCTCGGGATCGGCCACATTTCCGAATGCATAGGAAGGAGCTGGAAGACCGGTGCACACGCCGTTCATTGTCGCGCTTGATTTCCCATCAAAACAAGAGGTGGAGCGGTTTTTGCGGCCGTTTGCCGGAACGCCGCTGTTCGTCAAAGTCGGCATGGAGCTGTACTATCAGGAAGGTCCAGCCATCGTCGCGTTTCTCAAAGAACAAGGACATGCCGTCTTTTTAGACTTAAAACTGCATGACATCCCAAATACGGTGAAACAGGCGATGAAAGGGCTCGCCCGTGTCGGCGCCGATTTGGTGAACGTCCACGCCGCCGGCGGCCGGCGCATGATGGAAGCGGCGATCGAGGGGCTTGACGCCGGCACGCCAAGCGGCGCCGCCCGACCGCGCTGCATCGCCGTCACCCAGCTGACGAGCACGGACGAGCGGATGCTTCATGAGGAGCTGTGGATTTCCCGCCCGCTTGTGGAAATAGTCGGCCATTACGCCGCCTTGGCGAACGAAAGCGGCCTTGACGGCGTCGTCTGCTCGGCGAACGAAGCGCCGCTCATCAAAGAACGGTGCGGCGCCTCGTTCCTCGCCGTCACCCCGGGCATCCGCTTTGCCGATGAGGCAGCGCACGACCAAGTGCGCGTCGTCACGCCAAAGCGCGCCCGCGAGCTCGGCGCCGACTACATTGTCGTCGGCCGCAGCCTCACCCGCGCCGCCGATCCGCTGAAAGCCTACGAACGCCTGCAGCACGAATGGAACGGAGGAGAGAAAGAATGAAACACGACATCGCCGCCAAATTGCTTGAAATCGGGGCGGTCGCCCTGCAGCCGAACGAACCGTTTACCTGGTCCTCGGGCTTGAAATCGCCGATTTACTGCGACAACCGCCTGACGCTCGCTTACCCCGACGTGCGCCGCCTGATCGCCGCCGGCCTCGCCGAACTCATCCGCACCCAGTTTCCCGAAGCGGATCTCATCGCCGGCACGGCAACCGCCGGCATCCCGCACGCCGCTTGGGTGAGCGAACGGCTCGGGCTGCCGATGTGCTACGTCCGCAGCCAGGCGAAAGCGCACGGCAAAGGAAAACAAATCGAAGGCCAAGCCGAACCGGGCCAGCGCGTCGTCGTCATCGAAGACTTAATCTCGACGGGCGGCAGCTCGCTTGCGGCCGTCCGCGCCTTGAAAGAAGCGGGCTGTGAGGTGCTGGGCGTCGCCGCCATTTTCACATACGGGCTCGAAAAAGCGAAACAGGCGTTTGCCGAAGAGAATTTGCCTGCCTACACGCTTACGGACTACAACACCCTCATCGAAACGGCCGTCCGCCTTGGCGCCGTCAGCGAGCACGACTTGGCGACATTGCGAAAATGGCGGGAGAATCCGGAGGAGTGGGGGAAATAAAATCAACGCAAGCGAAAAGGGGCTGACGCAAAAGCCCCTTTTTGATGAAATTTCACCTCACATTTCGCACCCTAGCAGGGCTGAAAGAAAGAATTTTTTATTTCACCCGTGGTGCTAGATAAACTTGATCAAGCATAAAAATAGCCCTTGCTGGCGGATCTCCAGTAGAATGAAAGTGTCACCCAACATTCGAAAGGAGAGATCCCCCATGCAAGAGCACTTTCATTTTACTACAGATCCAGCCAAACTTCAAAAACAATATGCCGCTACACGAGTGTTGATTATCCAAAATTAGACATACGCCTTCCATAAATTTGGGCATACTCAAACAAAGCAGCGGCCATCCCGGATTTCCAATCGAGAGGAAGCTGCCCAGAGAAAAAACGGCGAACGAACGAAATGAAGGAAAGAGAGACGTTCGTCCGTTTTTTGGTTTGATCATACAGCCATCGCAACAGCACATACGCGATGAATGCCGCAAACAGTTGGTTGTATACCGCATTTTCCGTCGTGCCAAACAAGGTCGGGACATTCAGATATTGCTCCACCCAACGGAAAAAGACCTCAACAGTCCAACGTTGTTGGTACATGTCGGCAATGGTTTCCGCAGACGCATGGAAGAGGTTCGTCACGACCCGAATGTCGCGGCCATTCGCATCTCGAAAGATCACCACCCGGTGACGCTTGGTGGAGCGGTATTGTTTCGTTCCCAACTGGCACGTGAAGTCGGCTTGAACCGATGAAGATGCGCTCGGAAGGCGGTTCAAGCTTTTTTTCTGATGAAGTTCGATGTTGTCCTTCATCCGAATGACAAACAGCTGATGCTGCTCTACAAATCGATCGAGGCGTTCGATTTTGAAATACGCCCGGTCTTCCACGAGCACTTGTTGAGGGTTCGTCAACTGTTCTCCCACTGGGCCATCGTGACGCAGCCCGGTCGTTTCCACCACGTCTGCCGGCARCGAGGATTCCGGCGAATACGCGACGTGCAGCTTCACTCCGGCGCGTTCGCCGTGATACGGAGCCCATGGGAGGCGGTTTTTCCCGACYGTGACGGTCGTCGAATCCACCACCCGAAGCGGTTTGGGAAACCGAAGCGAGCGGCGGGTTTGGCGGTTGCACTTGGAAATGATCAACGCCAACAAGCGTTTCATGATGTCATAGGGAACTTCTTTCGCTTTCTTGGATACTGTGGAATAATGGAATCGCGGCAATCCATACAGAGGCCCCACRTCRGCTCCRTGGCGAAAGCTTTTCCATTGATGCATGGCGGCCAGCAGGAAGAAGTGAATCAACTCGCGCAACGTAAAGGTTCGAGACGAATCACGATACCCAACCGCTTCGGCAATCCGTTGAATCTCTTCATCCGAAACAAGTTTTTGCATCAAATTCGGGAGTGTGGTATGCTTGTTCATAGAGAGCACCTCCTAGGTTTGTTTGTGTCGTTACTCACATTCTACAGGAAAGGTGCTCTTTTTTCTATACCCTTTGGATTTTATTGGATAATCAACACGCCTGGGATCTGATAAAAAAAAAAAAACTTGATCACCAAGGAGACAGAAGATGCTGTTCTTCTGTCCATCGATGAAACCCATATCCGCTCTTACCATGTCTTGCGGTCCACATGGTCGGAAGTCGGCCGCCAAAAACAAGTGCCGACGTTTGGCCATCATGCCCACGTATCGCTGTTTGGCGCGGTCAACGTCCATGATGGTGAAACGGTGCTTCATCAAACGACCGCTGCCAATGCCGCGACGTTCTTGGATTTCTTGAGAATGCTCAAACAGCGCTATTTAGACCGTCTCATGGTTTTGGTGTTGGATAACGCCCGCATTCACCATGCCAAAATGGTCAAGGAGTTTTTGCGGGAAGAAGGACAGTGTTTTCACTTTATTTACCTTCCTCCGTATTCTCCGCAACTGAACCCGATCGAACGCTTATGGAAATGGCTGAAAGATACGGTGATTGCCAATGTATTTCACAAGGATCGCAACGATATCATTCAAGCCATTACTCGGTTTGTCAACTACATCCACGAACGTCCGGAGGAAGTGCTGCAGCGCTTAGGGTGTGCAGGATGACTGAGAAGTTAACTCTTCATGTTGCATGTATATAGTAATCGTTATACAATCAATTTGCCTAAGAATAGTTAATTAGCCAGAGAGGAGAGAGACCCATAGTGGAAGGGGCAAATTTGATAATTAACTCCACAGATACAATCGGCTTGCTCATAGTAGTTTTATTAGTGATTTTGTCATTTTTCGGAACCAGCCCAACATTGAAAAAGGCAATTAAAACCCAACTTAAGATAAACATACTAGACACCATAACAGGGCGCCAAAAAAAATTGAGAACGGAAATACAGAAAATTATAATTAATAATCCTAAGTCGTTAAATTTTTTAAAAAATAGGTTTGAGAGTACAGGAAATATCAACCATCAATTACTCGAAAGTTTAAAAGAAAAAGTGAAAAACGAGTTAGAAGCCAACATAAAATTAAAAAACATTAGGCAGGCAGATATTGATATTTACATAGAAGATGAATTAAAAAAAATTATTATGGCTGACTCTTCACGGCCATTATTTAGAAGGTTTAAGTCAGAACCAATGACGGTTTTTACTAGATATGAAAATTTACGAACATTTATTCGTCGTTATCCCGCTGTATTTTTCTTAGTATGTGCAATCATTATTATACAGCTTACGACCTATTATTTTGGTAATGGCCCAACTGATTTAGAAACAGCCCGGCGTTTTGGCGCTATCCAAACAACAGATACAGCACCAGCAGAATGGTTTCGTCTTATTACATCTATTTTTGTACAAATTGGCGGAACAGAACATCTCTTGTCGAATGTAGCCAGCTTAATAATTTTTGGACCTCCGCTTGAACGAATCTACGGTTCAGCTAAATTCACATTTTTATTTTTTGCAACGGGAATAACCGGAGGATTATTTATTCTTACCCGTGGTGCTAGTTGAGCGTCAGCGCTCAACCAGCCCTAGTGTGACCAGGGAATACGCCAACAAGATGCCATCGAGTGCCACTTCAAACCCGGCAATGGAATTCGCTCGAATGTCGGTGATCCGGTATTGGTCTACGAGAATCGAAAACACCGTCTCGATGACTTTGCGTTTTTTCCTGATCCATTCTTCCCATGCCTTGGATGGGCCGTGCTTTTGATTGTGTCGAGACGGTGTCCAGAACGCGGCTTGGTGTTCTTCGTACAGCTTTTCTCGAAGAGCGTGGCTGATGTACCCTTTGTCCCCAAAGTTGTAGGGATGAGGGATTTGAGTCATCACCGTTTCAGCGGCTTTGACGTCGTGGCAGGACGCTTCCGTCACGACATAGCCCATGGCCAGCCCTTGATTGGTCACTTGAAGATGCAGCTTGAAACCGTAGTACCATTGCTTTTTGGAAGCACAATACCCCATATCCGCGATCCCTCGAAATCGCTTGACGCGCTGCATTCTCGCGGGATGGCACAACGGAAGAGGCAAACTGTCGACAATGTCTAGCATGGTGTTGGCCACGTTTCGCCAGTTCATGACGAATCCATTTGACCGCGAAGCCAAGCGCTCGGCAGCGGCGGTTGTATCGGGAGCGTTCAAGAAACGAGCCGTTTGTGAACAAATTTCCCGTGACAAAGCGATGCCAGGCTCGTTCGGAAGAAAAGCCCAGCAGCTTCCCCAAAAGGTGAACCGCCATGACCACTTCGTCTTCTTGCTTGACCAAGTGACGGTTGCGGCGATGAAGATACATTTGAATCAACGACAGTTGGGCAGAAACAAAACAGAAAATGGCGGCATATTGTTTTTGAAGTTTGGCTGGATCTGTAGTAAAATGAAAGTGCTCTTGCATGGGGGATCTCTCCTTTCGAATGTTGGGTGACACTTTCATTCTACTGGAGATCCGCCAGCAAGGGCTATTTTTATGCTTGATCAAGTTTATCTAGCACCACGGGTTTTCTATATTTTAAATATTCAATATTTACATTTGATATTATATATGATATTATAACTGTCGTACAAGGCTACATTCTAAAAAGCGTAGGGGGTGAGGTTGAATTGACGAGAAAACACTTTACAGTGAGGTGTGCGTTGGTTTCCGAAACCGTGTGTGCATTCTTTGAAAGCGCTTAAATATCATTGTTGAACGTTTTATGTCCTATCCTGAAAATATCCAAGCTCTAAGTGTAATGTTCGACAGAAGGGTATGTTATCCTTCTGATGGTGACGAGTTTCCTACGGTAAGGAAGTCTATATAGCTCTCTGAAATATAAAAAATTTAATATATTCAGAAAAAATTATTGATATTTGATATTATATCTGATATTATAACTATCGTACAGGTCAAGACCTTAAATCTTTTAATAATAGGAGGTGAGATTGGGCAATACAGGTCTTGCAGTGAGGTGTACATTAGCTTCTGAAACTGTTACATGCATCTCTTTGAAAGCGCTTAGATATTGTTTTGGGTGTTTCGCGTTGTCTTCATGTTTGGCGGTCATATTGGTTTGACTTGATCATTAAGAGTCGGTTGTTATTTTCTGAGGTTCCATAAGATTATTAACGAGAAAATCATATTACGATCTCGAGGGAAATAAAGATGGAAAAATATCAAGTTATCAAAAGCATTACCCTTGAACTGGCGGAAGCAATGCTCGATCGGGCTGAGGAAAAGGCGAAAGAACTGAAAGTAGCCGTCAATATGGCAATTACCGATCAAAGTGGACATTTAAAAGCTTTCCGTAGAATGGATGGTGCCCCGTTACTGTCGATCGGTATTTCTCAGCGCAAAGCGTATACGGCTTCTGCGTTTGGAATTCCGACCGGGGAATGGTTTGATCTGATCAAAGATCATCCCCGTCTTTTGCATGGAATTCCTCACACTCCTGATTTAGTTATTTTTGGTGGTGGGTTTCCAATTGAAGTTGGTGGTGAGGTGATCGGTGCGATTGGTGTCAGTGGAGGCACAGAAGAAGAGGACGAGGCCATTGGCCAAGCAGCATTAAGTGTCCTTTACGTCAAAACAAGCGCAGAGGGTGAAAAAGTTTTAACATGTCAAAAAGGCTGTGATGCATGTGGAAAATCAATACATCATTCGTGTTGAGCCTTACGGAAAGGAGGTTGTAGGAAACAAAGGGGAAACTGTTTTAGAAACTTTGAGAACTCATTTCTATGGTAAGGATGGACAACCGTCGTTTCAAGGTTGTCGAAGAGGAGGTTGTGCTTTTTGCAAAGCAGAGTTGCTTGATGGAAAGGTAGACCATCATGATGTTTATTCCCATGCTGCTTTAACTGATGAGGATCGAGAAAAGAATCTTATCCTTACTTGCCAATCACGACCGCTTTCCAATTTGACTATTTATTTGTTAAAGAAGGAAAATCGATTATCTCATTTGCTTAAATTAACTGATAAAGCGATTTAAGCAATAACTAAGGAGGTTTTATTATGGGAGAAGGAATTATGCGTTTAGGTTTCGTTTCTGTGAATGTAACAGACTTAGAGGCTGCGCGGAAACACTATGTTGAAGTGATGGGTATGCAAATGACGGACCGCACTGAAAATGAAATCTATCTAAAAGGATGGGATGAATACGATCACCATTCGATTGTCTTGCGCCAATCGAATCGTGCCGGTCTGGATAAAATGGCGTTTAAAGTGCACACGTATGAAGATATGGAACAGTTGGAGAAACAATTGCAACAATACGGTGCTTCAGTTCAACGTGTTTCAAAAGGTGAAAACCATAAAGTTGGCGAAGGACTGCGCTTCCGTCTTCCTTCTGGGCATACGATGGAACTATTTGTTGAGATGGAATATAAGGGCAAGGCGCTGCCGCAAGTTAATCCAGCACCGTGGCCGGAAGGACTCATCGGCGTTGGTGCTCCGCGAATTGATCATCTTTTGATCACAGCGGAAAGACCACATGAAACTGTTGATTTCCTTATGAAGGCACTTAACTTCTATATGAGCGAAAAAGTTGTTGAAAACGAAAGATCTGAAACACCAATCGCTGCTTGGTTGTTTAGAAGCTATACTCCTCACGATATTGCCATCATCCCAGGAAAAGATGAAAAGCTTCATCACTTTGCGTTCTGGCTCGATGAATTTAATGAATTGCGCAAAGCTGGGGATGTATTCTCCAAACACGATGTACCGATTGACGTAGGAATCGAGCGTCACGGCATTACACGTGGACAGACGATCTATTACTTTGATCCGTCCGGTAATCGAAATGAAGTCTTTACGGGGGGCTACATCGCTTATCCTGATATGCCAGTCGTAAAATGGACAGTAGATCAACTTGCCCGGGGCATCTTCTACTTTAATCATCGCCAAGAGTGGATCGAAGGCTTCACAGGTGTGACAACTTGATAAGCATCCTTCTTAACGCCATATTAAAGTCAATACCATGCTTTTTGGATGACGATATTTTCAGTCTTCCAGTTGTATCCTGAATCCGTGATAAAAACACGCTCAAACTGCTGAGAAAACTTGATAAATCAATAAATATCACGCTTTTTGCTTTTTCACTCAATAAGTGAATATCCGAAACTGGGCTAAAACCTTGATATAATAGGTTTTTCCGGCGCTTTTGATGAGCTGCTATCACGGATTCAGGTGTATTATAATCAGCCAAAAGGTGGGATGTTAGATGACAGTCAAGCAAAAAAATGGGGTTCGGCCGTTTACGGGGGAAGAGTATTTAGAGAGTTTGCGTGATGGACGCGAGGTTTACGTTTATGGTGAGCGGGTCAAGGACATCACGACACATCCAGCTTATCGGAATGCAGCTCGGATGTTTGCCCGTTGGTATGATCGATTGCATCAGTTACATGCTGAAGATGAACAAAGAGGTGGACCGGAAAACTGGAAGTGGACAGTGCCGACCGATACCGGAAACGGGGGATGGACGCACCCATATTTTATCGGCGCGAGGTGTGCCGAAGATCTGATCAAGGGGCGCGATACGATTGCCGAACTTCAGCGAGTTGTCTACGGTTGGCTCGGACGGTCTCCAGATTATAAGGCGGCTTTTGTCGGAACTCTGGGGGCGAACAGTAATTTCTATGCTCCTTATCAGGAGAATGCTAAACGGTGGTATAATGAAACTCAAGAGCGGTTGTTGTTTTGGAACCACGCCATTGTTAACCCACCTGTTGACCGAAACAAACCGATTGAAGAAGTCGGCGATGTATTTATGCACGTTGAAAAAGAAACTGATGCCGGTGTCGTCGTTTCCGGTGCTAAAGTAGTAGCTACGGGCAGCGCACTGACGCATATGAACTTCATTGGCCAATATGGCCCGGTTCCTGTTAAAGATAAGAAATTTGCTTTAATTTTCACTGTTCCGATGAACGCCCCAGGTGTTAAGTTGATCAGCCGGGCATCTTATGAATTTGTGGCAGCGGCGACAGGAAGTCCGTTTGACTATCCATTATCCAGCCGATTAGATGAAAATGATGCCATCCTAGTCTTTGACAAAGTCCTCGTTCCGTGGGAAAACATCTTTGTTTACGAGGATGTTGAAAAAGTAAATACCTTCTTCCCACGTTCTGGGTTTATCAATCGCTTTACCTTGCATGGGTTAACGCGATTGGCAGTTAAACTCGACTTTATCGCTGGTCTGGTACTCAAAGCAACAGAAGCGACGGGTGTTAAAGATTTCCGCGGTGTACAGGCTCGCGTAGGTGAGATATTGGCTTGGCGTCATCTATTTTGGTCGCTGTCCGAAGCCCAAGTTCGTAATCCTGAACCTTGGGTAGACGATTATGTGCTACCTAATCTCTCAGCTGGTCTGGCTTATCGCGTGTTTGCGAGCGAAGCTTATCCGAAAATTAAAGATTTGATTGAAAAAGACTTGGCTAGTTCACTCATTTATCTGCCTTCAAATGCTGCTGACTTTCTTGAACCAGAAATTCGACCATATCTCGAAAAATATGTGCGTGGGTCGAATGGGTATGATGCGGAAAGTCGCGTAAAACTGTTAAAACTCCTCTGGGATGCCGTTGGATCTGAATTTGGTGGCCGTCATGAGCTGTATGAGCGCAACTATGCCGGTAACCATGAAAATATTCGACTCGAGGTGCTTTTAACAGCACTCAATACTGGTGATGCGGATCGATTCAAGGAGTTTGCCGAACAGTGCATGGATGAATATGATCTGAACGGATGGAAAGTACCGGACCTTATTAACCCAGATGATGTAAATATCATTCGTAAGCGATAAGTACAAATTAACAGAAATCAGGAATTAAAAAGATAATAGTACTGTGATGATGCTTGAAACTAGCCGGCTTAGGGTTGGGCCATATCAAACCGGGGTCGGGGTGTTTGGTAAAAGCGCTCTATATAGATGCAACGAAAAAGTTTAACATATCCTTGACGAAAAAGTAGCTTGTCTATTTTCTCGACTGTCGGAGGCAAGACTTCGTCACGCCTTGGCGTGACGGAAGACCGAACAACCACCCGCTTCACAGACCCATGCATGGGTCTGGAAGCGGCGTTGTTCGGTCGCCCGACAGTCGATCAAATGCCGGTTAGCTCTGTAAAAGCTGCAAATGTTAAAGTTTCAAATTGCATCTATATAGAAAAGCCCAACCCCGATGTTCCGGCTTCCTGAGGAGGGAAGAACATCCTTCCCTTCTTAAGAGCTGGCCAATGCAATTTGTTAAGAATTCTTTCCGAAACTTAGTAGACGAGAGGGAGGAAGCATGAATGATGAGCGACGGGAAGATTTTCATGAAAGTAGGGGATGTTGTTCCGGATATTACACTGCCTGCTTACTTCCCAGAGACAAAAATGGAAGGAACAATCCAAATCGGTCCTTCGTCGACGCCAAAGCAATGGAAGGTACTCGTCTATTATCCGGCTGATTTCACCTTCGTCTGTCCAACGGAATTAGCTGATTTTGCTCGATATTACAGAGAATTCCAATCTGTTAAAACGGAGGTAATTGGCATCAGCACAGACACTGTATATACACATAAAGCGTGGTTGGATTCTGAGAAACTTCTTAGTGATGTACGTTTTCCGATGGCTGCTGATCATAACGGCCACCTAGCAAGATTGCTCAACATTTATAACGAGGCAGATGGAACAGCGATGCGCGGCACTTTTATTATTGATCCAGATGGTGTCCTTCGTGCTCAAGAGGTAACTTGGTATGATGTGGGGCGCAATGCGCAGGAGACGCTCCGTCTTCTTGAGGCATTTCAATATGTTCGGGAAAATCCTGGGTCGGCCTGCCCTGCGGGATGGATGCGCGGCAAAAAGACACTTCGGCCGGGAATGGATATTGTTGGTCGTGTTTATGAAGTGATAGACTGACGTGACATCTTAAGAAATCAATCTTTCATAAACTCCGATAAATTGAAATCCATATAGAGGAGGGAAATTTGATGCCTAAACTTGATCGTAGCGCCTATTACGATCTTACGCGAGATATGAACTGGAGGCTACGGTGAGAGGCTCATAAAGCTCTCGAAAGTGAGTAGGAAGGATGTGATGGTTATGCATTCGTGCTCACCCTATACGCTCTTTCTTCCTTCATCCATAGTGACGATAGGTGCATTCGATGGGGTTCACTTGGGGCATCAAGCGCTTATTAGGAAAGTGGTTGAAAGGGCAAAGACTTTTGGTATTCCAGCTGTCGTCTATACTTTCGATCCTCCGCCCCGATGTTACTTCCAAAAGGTTCCTATGCTAACACCTCCGGATGAGAAGCTAAAGCGTTTAAAACATCTGAAAGTTGATTATGCGATCCTTGCTCGCTTTGATGAGGCCTATTTATCACGTAGTGCCGAATCCTTTATTGAAGAATTGCAGATGCTGAATCCTGTTGAAATATGGGTCGGACGTGATTTTCGGTTCGGCCGAAATCGCGCAGGGGGTCTTGATGAGTTATCCGCTGTTTTTAACGTGAAGACTATTGATCCTATTTGTTGCAACTGTGGCGAAACTATTTCGTCGACGCGAATTCGGTCGTTGATCGCTGCTGGTCGATTAGAAGAGGCGAGGGAACTATTGGGTAATATGAAGGACTAGTGAGGCAGACGGTTTCGTTTCCCCCCGGTCCTTTGAAAAGGATCATACAGAAAAGAGGATACTGAGCAAAATTCTATGTCAGATGAAAAAACTATGCCAGTTGACGAGTCGAGTTGCATCGACGATGAGTAAAAAAATAAAAAATGGTGGTGATTGAATAAAAAATATGATATAAAATATACGATGATAGTAAAAATAAATGATAATATTGTCTTTTATGGATGAAAGTGGGGGTGTTTAGGTGGCACGAATGCCATTAACTCGTTCAGAGTGGGTATATGAAAAATTAAAGGAGGCGATTTTGTCTGGGGAATTGGCCCCTGGTGAACGTCTTGTCGTTGATCATCTTGCCCGCAAATTGGGCACTAGCTCCATACCGGTACGGGAAACGCTTCGTCGCTTGGAAGCAGAGGGATGGGTTGAAAGGACACCTTTTGTCGGTGCGAGAGTGGCGCCGATCCGCCTCGAGGAGATGGAAGAGTTATTTACCATTCGATTGGCATTAGAGCCAATTTTAGCTCGTACTGCGGTAAAAAACGTAAGTGAGAAGGATATTACGCAACTCGAAGAGCTTGTCAAAGAAATGGATATACTTATGAAAAAAAACGATGCGGCTCGATATTCTCAAGTAAATTACCAATTCCACCAATTGTTGTACGGTTTATCATCGTGGAAAGAACTGTACCGTATCGTTAATACAGTATGGGAAAAATCGGCGCGATCGCGTTGGATTTTTGTCCAAACACCGGCGAGCATGGTTGAATCACAAAAGGAACATTGGATGATGATTCGGGCATTGAAAGAACAAAATGAAGAAGAGATGGAGAAGTGGATGCGCATTCAGAAGCAACGGGCATTTAGCGATTATCTTGCTAAAGTGAAACAATCGTTGGAAACACGCGAATAGCTCATTGAGCATAGGAGTGATGTTGAGAAACGACCCTTGACAGGATGCGAATACTGTGCTCTTTGGATTTTGCACTTATAGAGGGGGATTTGTATGGGAAATATGAATTATACCTATATTCAGACAGGATTATATAAAACATATGTGAACCAAGCTGGTCGTGGCGGAAAAGATGCGATTCTGTTTATTCATGGGTCAGGCCCAGGCGCGACAGCTTTCTCCAACTGGCAGTATGCCCTTCCCTTTTTCAGTGAACAGGGGTTCTATAGCCTCGCACCTGACTTGATCGGCTTTGGCAAAAGTGACCACCCCGATCCCCCTCCACATGGAGCACGGACGTGGCTAAAAATATGGATTGAACAATTGAAACAACTTTTGGATGCTTTAAACATTGAACGTGCACATGTGGTGGGAAATTCGTTAGGGGGGGCTATAGCTCTTCATCTATTGCTTCATATTCCTGAACGGATCAACCGTGTTGTGCTCATGGGCTCAGTCGGCGCTCCATTTCGAATTACGACGGAGCTGGATCGTATTTGGGGCTTTTACGAGGATGCTTCAAAGGAATCAATGATGCAAATTATCCATTGGTTTGCTTATGATAATGGTTTGTTGAAAGATCAATTAAGCGAGATTGTTGAGATGCGCTTGGCATCGTCCCTTCAACCAGAAATCCGCCGCTCCTATGAAGCAATGTTCCCGGCTCCGCGACAACAGCATGTTGACGATTTAGTCGTTCCAGCCGCGTCGTTGCGGAAAATTGAACAACCAGTTTTGATCATACATGGGCACCAAGATCCTATTATACCAGTAGAAACAAGTTACTACTTATCACAACATCTGCCGAATATGAAAATGATGATTTTTGGACAATGCAGCCATTGGACACAAATCGAGCATCGCAATGCGTTTCATCAGCTAGTTCTTCAATTTTTAGCAGGGAAGATTTAAAAATAATAGCAGAAAGTTGAAAGGTTTAGTGCTTCACTGAGTCTCCAAAGTTGAACAGTGAAACAAAAAAGCAAATACTGTGATTGCTGTCAACAATCTAGGTTACTAGAAGAGGACCATAAAGTATGGAATAGGTTCAGAAAATTTGATATAATATATTATATATGATATTATATTCATAAGATCATTTCATTATTGAAAGGGGATCAGAGAAAATGGATTTCACCTTCCATTGCCGTCATTTTATTAATGGTCAATTTATAGAATCGGGGGATGGAAAACGTTTTGTCAACATTAATCCTGCGACAGAAGAAGAACTTGGCTGGGTCGCTGAAGGCGGAAAGGAAGAAATCGACCGCGCAGTACAAGCCGCGAAGCGCGCATTGAAAGGAGAATGGGGCAAATATTCGGTCCGTGACCGCATTGCTGTTATCAGACGGATTGGTGATTTAATTTTAGAACGAAAAGAGGAGTTCGCCCGATTAGAATCTTTAGATACAGGGAAGCCGTACTCGTTATCTCTTAATCTTGATATTCCTCGGGCAGCGTATAACTTTCACTTTTTTGCGGACTATCTCCACTCTGTGGGAACGGAATCATACCAGATGGATTCCAGTCAGTTCCATTATGCAATTCGCCGGCCGGTCGGTGTCGTTGGGCTAATTAATCCATGGAATTTGCCGTTGCTTTTACTTACTTGGAAAATGGCCCCAGCTCTTGCCATGGGAAACACGGTCGTTGCGAAACCGGCAGAGTTAACTCCGATGACAGCGACACTTCTTGCCGAAGTGATAAAAGATGCCGGTGTACCTGATGGAGTTGTCAATATCGTTCACGGCTTCGGCCCTGACTCAGCTGGGCAGTTTTTGACTGAACATCCTGATGTCAATGCAATTTCCTTTACTGGAGAGACTCACACAGGGAAAACGATCATGGCTGCAGCGGCGAAATCATTAAAGCGTCTCTCGTTTGAATTAGGTGGGAAAAACCCGAATATCATTTTCAGCGATGCCGATTTAGATGATGTCATCGAGACAACGATCAAATCGAGTTTTTCCAACCAAGGGGAAGTGTGCTTAGCCGGGTCGCGCATCTACGTCCAGCGCCCGATTTACAATCAATTCCTCGAACGGTTTGTCGAACGAACAAAACAACTTGTTGTCGGCGATCCATTCGATCCGAAAACCGATGTAGGCGCCTTAATCAGCAAGGAACATTTAGAGCGAGTGTCCGGATATTTAGACATCGCTCGCAGAGAAGGGCGTATTATTGTAGGCGGGGAGCGGCCGCAAGGTATTAAAAAAGGTTACTATTTAGAACCAACCATTATAGTTGATTTAGATGAACAATGCCGTGTAGTTAAGGAGGAAATTTTTGGTCCGGTAGCTGCCGTTCTTCCGTTTGATACAGAAGAAGAGGTCATCGCTCGGGCGAATGACAGCGATTATGGGCTCAGTGCAACGATTTGGACAAGTAACCTGAAACGTGCACATCGTGTCGCCCATCAAATCGAATCCGGGATTGTATGGGTGAACACATGGTTTTTACGTGATTTACGCACGCCATTTGGCGGGATGAAACATAGCGGCATCGGTCGAGAAGGGGGAGCACATAGCGTAGACTTTTATTCTGAGCTAACTAATATTACGATTAAACTTTAAGGGAGGAAAGAAAAAACATGCCAACAACCAAAAAGCTAAAAGCTGCGATCATTGGATCAGGAAATATCGGCACAGACTTGATGTATAAACTGTTGCGAAGCCCGTGGGTCGAACCTGTATGGATGATTGGCATTGATCCGGAATCAGAAGGATTGAAGCGGGCGAGAAATAAAGGCTTGGAGACGTTTGACCAAGGGTTAAAACAAGCGATTGACGCTGGAGTACGGCCGGACATTGTATTTGACTCTACAAGCGCCAAGGCTCATGTCCGCCATGCAAAAATATTGAGGGAACTGGGGATTCAAACAATCGATCTCACCCCGGCAGCGCGCGGACCTTATGTTTGTGCGGCCGTGAACCTTCATGAACATTTAGATACGTTAAATGTGAACATGATTACGTGCGGCGGGCAGGCGACCGTGCCCATCACTTATGCGGTGCAACGAGTGACCCCAGTAGAATATGCCGAAATCGTTGCTACCATTGCAAGCAAAAGCGCCGGGCCTGGTACACGACAAAACATTGATGAGTTCACGGTAACGACAGCGAAAGCACACGAAGTGATCGGCGGGGCGAAAAAAGGAAAAGCGATCATCATTCTTAATCCGGCCGAACCGCCGATTATGATGCGTAATACGATTTACTGCCAAGTCGGTGATGTAGATAAGGACACTGAGGAGAAAATCGTCGATTCGATCCAAGAAATGGTGTCTTATATCCAGACATATGTACCAGGTTACCGTCTCAATAGGGACATTCTTTTCCGTGATGGTGTTGTAAGCGTCTCTATAGAAGTAGAAGGCCTTGGCGACTTTCTCCCCGTCTATGCTGGGAACTTGGATATCATGACGACGGCAGCGGTCAAAGTGGCAGAAGAGATGGCCAAACACCGGCTAGCTGTGTTAAAAAACAAGTAAAGGAACGGAGGAGGCAACGATGAAAAAAAAATCTATTCAAATTACCGACGTAACGTTGCGAGACGGTATGCATGCCGTCAAACATCAATTTTCTGTGGACGATGTAAGGGAAATTGCCTCTAAGCTTGATCAGCTAGGTGTCAGCCATATTGAGGTCACCCACGGAGATGGCTTGGGCGGATCAACAATCCAATACGGCTTTTCCAAAGAAAAAGAGGAAGATTTGTTAAAAGCGGCCCGCGAATCGATCAGACGTGCGAAGCTGACGGCTCTTTTGCTCCCAGGGATTGGTACTGTTGAGGACATGGTTCGGGCGAAAGAGATCGGTGTTGAAACGATTCGGATTGCCACCCATTGTACGGAAGCGGACATTTCTGAGCAGCACATGAAAGAAGCAAAACGTTTAGGACTGGAAGCCGTTGGGTTTCTGATGATGTCTCACATGGTTTCAGCCAACGTTCTTGTGGAAGAAGCGAAAAAAATGGAATCGTATGGAGCTGATGTTGTTTACATCGTCGACTCTGCCGGAGCTATGCTTCCTGAGGAAGCGGGAGAAAAAGTGAGCGCTTTGCGCCAGGCATTATCCGATGAAGTGGAAGTAGGATTTCACGCCCATCACAATCTTGGGCTGTCTATTGCCAACTCATTTGCCGCCATCGATGCCGGAGCGAGCCGTATCGACTGTAGCTTGGCCGGACTTGGTGCAGGCGCTGGCAACACTCCTTTAGAAGTTTTCGCCGCTGCGGCGGAAAAGCACGGCATCGACACAGGGGTCGACATTTATGGCGCTATGGATGCCGCTGAAGACGTCGTGAAACCAAAAATGATCCGCCCTGTCCAAATCGACCGAGTAAGTTTGACGATGGGTTATGCCGGAGTCTATTCTAGTTTCCTTCTACATGCTTTTCGTGCAGCGGAACAATTTGGCGTTGACGCCCGCGATATTTTAGTCGAGCTCGGCAAACGGAAAGTTGTTGGCGGCCAGGAAGATATGATTGTAGACGTCGCTTTAGAAATTAAGAAGAAAAAACATACCCTTTCTACAACGAAGTAAGAAAAATCAGCAAAAAAAGGGGGGTCGCTTGTGCCTGTATTAGAAGAGATGGCCGAACGTCTCTGGAAAGCGGAAGAAACAAGAGAAGGCATTGCCCCGCTTACCACCTCTGTCCCTTCCCTTACACCAGAGGAAGCGTACCAGATTCAGCTTATCAATATCCGACGCAAAGTTGATCGGGGAGAACGGGTGGTAGGAAAAAAAATTGGACTCACATCAAAAGCGATGCAACAGCTCCTTGGGGTGAATGAGCCTGATTACGGGCATTTGCTTGATACGATGGAAATCAAAGCTGGGGATCGCGTGCCATGGGAAAAGCTCCTGCAGCCGAAAGTAGAAGGGGAGATTGCATTTATCCTCAAAAAGACGCTGAAAGGTCCTGGATTGACCTATCTCGATGTGATCAATGCAGTTGAGTGCATTGTGCCGGCAATTGAGATTGTCGACAGCCGCGTTCGTGATTGGAACATCCGACTCCCTGACACGATTGCCGATAACGCCTCATCAGGTCTGTTTCTGCTTGGGAAAGAAGCGATTCCGCTTCGAGATATTGATTTGACGGAAATCGGAATGGCGCTGTATGTAAATGATACATTAATCAATACAGGGGCCGGTGCGGCGGCGCTAGGTAACCCTTTATACAGTGCCGCTTGGCTTGCCAACTTTTTAGGCCGGTTTGGCATTCCGCTTGAAGCGGGGGAAATCGTCCTTTCCGGTGCTTTATCGGCTGCGGTTGATGTCCGCCCGGGCGATAAGGTGGCCATTCAATTTTCCGATTGGGAAACGTTAACGTTAACATTTTAATCAATGCAAGCGATCAATTGGATTATAGATCGCCCGCTTGCTTTCATCTAATTCAAGAACGGATGGGAGGGCAAAGATTGGTGGATGCTGGAAAGTTAGGGGAAATAGTCCGTACGTTAGAGAAGGCGGAAAAGATGCGGCAAGCCATCCCGCTCCTTAGCTCATCACATCGCTTTGACATGGAAGAAGCATATGGGATTCAAGAGGCGTGGATGGCGTATAAACAAAAGGCGGGAGACCGTCTGATCGGCTATAAAATGGGGCTGACGAGCCCGGCGAAAATGAGGCAGATGAACGTATCAGAACCGGTTTACGGTAAACTGCTGGCTAGTATGTTGGCAGAAAACGGGGAGCGTCTTTCCCACGCCTCGTTTATCCACCCGCGTGTCGAGGCAGAAGTGGCGTTTTTATTAGGAAAAGACTTGAATGGAGAAGATTTGACAGAGAAAGACGTACTAGAGGCGACTGATCACTTGGTAGCGGCGATTGAAATCATTGACAGCCGTTATGAGAACTTCCGCTTTACATTAGCAGATGTCATTGCGGATAATGCTTCTTCATCGAAATTTGTCCTTGGTCACCGCCTTGTTAGTACAAAAAAAGAAGACGTAGCGACTTTCGGGATGGCTTTGCGCATCAATGGGGAACTCAAAGCTACGGGAACTCCAGCGAATGTATTGGGACATCCTGCTCGCTCGGTCGCGATGCTGGCAAAGATGTTAGCGCGCAAAGGAGAACGGTTGAAAGCGGGAGATATCGTCCTTGCTGGTGGAATTACTGAGGCGATTGCCGTTCAGCCTGGGGATGTGGTGCAAGCAAGTTTTGCCCATTTAGGTGGTGTGGAAGTTTTATTTGTATAAGTCCAATATATTTCCAACGGGAGGGAGAAAACATTGCCGCTTGTGCAGGTGCATATGCTCGAAGGAAGAACAGAGGAACAAAAAAAACGAATGATCATCGAGGTGACCGAGGCAATTGCGCGTACGTTGAACGCTCCGAAAGAAAATATTCGCATTGCTATTTACGAGCTTCCAAAGTCGCATTGGAGCGTCGGTGGAGTCACCATGGACGAAAAATAAACCGTTATCCTATGGAAAACTATAGAGAATCCTGAATCCGTGATAAAGACGCGTTCAAACTGCCAAGAAAACTTGATAAATCAACAAATATTGCACTCGGGGTTCTTCACCTAATAGGTGAACATTCGGAATTGAGTTGAAACTTTGGCATGATTGGGTTTTCCAGCATTTTTGATACACTTCTGTCACGGATTCAGGGAGAATATTAAACGATGGACAGGGGGAAAACCATGATCGAAACGAAAGAGTTGCGAAAATGCTTCGGCAAGTTTGCAACCGGTGTTACGGTGATTACGTACAATAGTCCGGAAGGCCCGCGGGGGATGACCGCTAATTCATTTACATCCGTCTCCCTTGAGCCTCCTCTCATCCTCGTTTCCGTTGATCGAAAGACGAAGGCGAGCCAATATATGACAGGCAATCGTTTTGCGGTAAATATTTTAAAGAAAGAACAAAAGGAGTTGTCCAACCACTTTGCCGGAAAGACTAATCCGGAATTGTCGATCCCTTGGGTGGAAGGAGAATACGCCCCGTACCTGGAAGGAAGCCTTGCCGTTATTGAATGTGCACCGTGGCGGGAATATGACGGAGGAGATCATATTTTGTTTTTAGGAGAAGTGAAACGCTACACCTATGGAGACGGAGATGCCCTTGGCTTTTTTTGCGGGCGTTATTTCGATGTGAAAAAGCCGGAAGATATCTAAATGTACGGACGCTCGACACTTGCAACACGTCTTTTCCATCCAATGAAGGCTAGTCTCAAAAGGCAGGGTTCGGTTGTCAATGAGCATAGCAACAATGTATGAGGACAGGTAGACAGTTTTCCTATTTATTTAGGAAGTGCGTGCATAGGGGTTAGTTTTTTCGGCAAGTCGATCGACAGTACTTGATTTCCGCATGCCTGACAAACTCATTCGGTGGTCCTTTCATTTGTGGCGGGATTCCATCCTCATTTATAATGAGGATGGAATCCTTTTATATAGAAAGGTGGAACAGCTATGAAAACATTCGTCCTTCTCGGCGCGCTCAATGCGTTTTTAGCCGTCGCATTGGGAGCGTTTGGCGCACACGGGCTTGAAGGGAAAATTCCGGATCGTTATTTGGAGATTTGGAAAACGGCGGTGCAATACCAGATGTTCCACGCATTAGGGCTGCTTGTTGTCGGATTGCTCGCTGGCAAGGCGCCAAATGTCGGGCTGATCGGCGCGGCAGGCTGGGTGATGTTTGCCGGCATCGTGTTGTTCTCCGGGAGCTTGTACGTATTAAGTGTAACGCAGATTAAGCCGCTTGGCGCGATCACTCCGTTTGGCGGCGTCGCCTTTTTGGTCGCCTGGGTGATGATCGGCTATGCGGCGTTAAAATGGCTGTAAGCGGAGCGCGGGGCAAGGTGTACCCCGAGCAGGAAATCACGCACCGTCCAAATCATAGAAGGCACCTCTTTTGTTTCGTTTGCCACCATTATATACAGCTGGGCGTCAGCAATTTGTGATGGCCGTCACATCGGATGAAAAAAAGCAGGCTACCCTAGGGCAGCCTGCTCATCGAACATCGGTTTTGCGCTTGCACTCAGCGCGGCGAATAGGTGGCGAGCGGCGTGGCGGAGGCACCGGCAAACGGATATTCGTAGGCGATTTCCCCTTCAAAGGTGACATAATCGACATAAATCATCGGGATCAAATAGCGCGTTCCCGTTTGCGGGTCGCTCAGGATGACATGGTCGCGCCCGGCCGCCTCGATGACGCCGCGAAACACCTTGGCATTCCACTCGCGGTTGTTTTCAAACGTCGCATAGATGGTGGCGACTTTTCCCTTGTTTAACCGCAAAATGTTTTCAATGTACGATTCTTCAATCGGCAGCATCCCTGGAATCGATGGGCCGGTGGTGGCGGGTGCGGCGGTGGTCGGCGTCGGTGTCGGAGCCGTGAACGTTGGCGCCTGCAAACCGAACGTCGGAGCGGCGGCTGTCGCCGGCGTCACGGTTGGAGCGGCAGCCGCTTGCGGATAGTAATAATACGGGTACGCCGCCGGATAATACGGCTGCGGATATAGATAGCCGTACGGATAAGCTGCATACGGCTGTTGCCGTTCTTCATCAAGCGGATAAAAGTTGTTTTCTGTATAGTTAGACATAAAAAACCTCCTCATCAAAAATGTTAATAAACGCGTGGGCAGTCAGATGGGGTTGGCGCGAAGAAGCAGTGCGATTTGTAGCGGCCGACGTTCCACTGGCCAAACCATTGCGGTGGGCACGGTTGGCCTTCAGGTGGTTTAAAAAACCAAAGGGCGTTTGTCGCTGGGTGGTAGCGCCAACCGCGAAGCACTTGACGCGCTAGGCCTATATCCACTTCGCGCGCCCGTTGGTAAAAATAGCCCTTTTGCACCGCCTCAAAGCCGCCCGGGCTTTGGAACACCATTTGCCGGATAGAGCGGATGCCGCGAAAGTCAAGGCAGTCGGCGATGACGCGGTTGACGCCGACGTTGCCGACCATGAGCATCCCAAGCCGCCCGTCTCCTTCCGCTTCAGCTCGCATGAGCCGAGCCAACAACTTTACTTCCTCTTCTGTGTGGGCTACAATGGAGGGAGCGATCTGACCCATATCGTCACCTCGGTTGTCATCAATGTCGACAGTAATAGGCTATTGATGGAGCGGGAAAATGGTGACAGGCGGACAAACGGTTTAAACGGAATTTCTGATTTATATGTATGGGGCAGTTGGGCTGTATATGACAGAAACAGGGGCGGTTGGCCAAAAAGGGAAATCAGATTACGAAATATTTTTTATCCTTTGGAGCAGGATTTTTGATTCGCGTTCACGAATAGATTTGATGAATATTTTGGCTGTGAGGTGATCAGATGGCCATTGATCATGATCGATTGTTCAAGGAATTGATCCAAACGTTTTTCGAAGAGTTTATCCTTCTTTTTTTCCCCGACATGCATGAGCATATCGATTTCCGCCATCTTTCTTTTTTGTCTGAAGAGCTGTTCACCGATGTGACGGCAGGAGAGAAGTATCGCGTTGATTTGTTGGTTGAGACGAAGTTGAAAGGGGAAGACGGGCTCATCATTGTGCATGTGGAGAACCAAAGCTACGTGCAACCGTCGTTTCCAGAGCGCATGTTCCTCTATTTCAGCCGCTTGTTCGAAAAATACCGCACCCGCATTGTTCCGATTGCTGTCTTCAGCTATGAGGCCCTTCGCGATGAACCGTCCGTGTTTTCGATCGAGTTTCCCTTTGGTGGGGTGCTACAATTTCGCTTTTTTCAAGTGGAGTTGCGCAAGAAAAATTGGAGGGACTACATCCGGCATGACAATCCGGTGGCAGCTGCCCTTCTCAGCAAAATGGGGTATACTGAAAGTGAGAAAGTCGAGTTGAAAAAAGAATTTTTGCGCATGCTTGTGCGTCTGGAATTGGACGAAGCGAGGCAGCGGCTCTTGTTGGGCTTTTTTGAAACGTATGTGAAGCTATCGGAGGAAGAAGAGCAACAACTGCAAAGAGAGGTGAAAGAGATGGAAACAAAAGAAAAAGAGAAAGTGTTGGAGCTGATCATTTCCTATGAGCAAAAGGGAAGGAAAAAGGGATTGGAAGAAGGGATCGAACGTGGAATTCAACAAGGGATCAAACAAGGAATGAAGCAAGGAATGAAACGGCTGATCCGTAACATGGCGTGCAAAGGAATGACGGCGGAAGAAATCGCTCATTTGGTTGACCTTTCAGGGGAAGAAGTTCGCCGGTTACTTGAAGAATAGGAAAATAAGCAAAGGGGCCCTGCCGGGTTTGGGCCCCTCTTTTTTATACATGGAAGAACGAAGAAACATTTTCCACCGGCAGCCGGGTGCCGACGAAAAAGGAGCCAAATTCGCCAAAGCGGGCGCTCACTTCGTCAAAGCGCATTTCATAGACGAGCTTTTTGAACTGGAGCGCATCATCCGAAAACAAGGTGACGCCCCATTCAAAATCATCCAAGCCGACGGAGCCGGTGATGATTTGCGTCACTTTGCCGGCGTATTTTCGGCCGGTCATGCCGTGGGCGCGCATGAGTTCGCGCCGCTGTTCCATCGACAACATGTACCAGTTGTCGTTGCCTTGGCGCCGCTTGTCCATCGGATAGAAGCAAATGTAGTTCGTTTTCGGCAAAATCGGATACAAACGGCGGCGCACCTCTGGAATTTGGTACGGATCTTCGCTGCCGGACGCTAAATAGTTGCTCAGCTCGACGACCGAGACGTACGAGTACGCCGGCAGCAAATACTCAGCGAGCTTCGTTTTGTTGAGCGCCGTCTCAATCTCGTGCAATTCATCGAGCGTTGGGCGCAAAATCATGAACAAAATATCGGCTTTTTGCCCGACGATCGTGTAGATGGCATGGCTTCCTTGCTTCTCGCTTTCAGTCGTCTCCCATTGGTCGACAAGCGCTAAAAACTCACTGATCGCTGCCTCGCGCTCTTCGTTCGGCAGCGTTTTCCACGCGCTCCAGTCAATCGTGCGGAAATCGTGCAGACAATACCAACCATCCAACGTTTGGGCCGCTTCGCTCACCGTCATCACTCCTTCTTGATCAATGTACAGTATCACTATATCATAGTTTGCCCAAAAACGCGGGCGTTGGTGCATAAGGAAAAAGTAGACTGAATTGTGGCAAAAGGTGAATTATTTGTTGGAAAGGCTTACTAGCGTTGCGTTTCCCTATGAAAGAGGTATGCTTAATAGTAGAGAAAGGCTGGCGTGTTTCCGAACGAAAGGCGCCGGCGGGGAATTGAGGGAGGCATGAATCGTGGCGAACGACTTGTTTGCGGCTTTGAAAACGAAAGTGGCCGGCGCGGGACGGAAAATCGTGTTTCCGGAAGGGACGGACGACCGCATTCTTACAGCGGCGAGCCGTTTGGCGACGGAGCAAGTGCTTCAGCCGATCGTCCTTGGCGATGAGCAAGCTGTGCGGGTGAAAGCGGCGGCGCTTGGCTTGCCGCTTGAAGGGGTGGAGATTGTCAACCCGCGCCGCTATGGCGGGTTTGATGAGCTCGTTTCGGCATTTGTGGAGCGCCGCAAAGGGAAAGTGACAGAAGAAGCCGCGCGCGAGTTGCTTTTCGATGAAAACTATTTCGGTACGATGCTCGTTTATACGGGAGCGGCCGACGGCCTCGTCAGCGGGGCGGCCCACTCGACGGCCGACACTGTCCGTCCGGCTTTACAAATCATTAAAACGAAGCCAGGCGTTCGCAAAACGTCCGGCGTGTTCATCATGGTGCGCGGCGAGGAAAAATATGTGTTCGCCGATTGCGCCATCAACATTGCTCCTGACAGCCAAGATTTGGCGGAAATCGCGGTCGAGAGCGCCCGGACGGCAAAAATGTTCGGCCTTAAGCCGCGCGTGGCGCTGTTAAGCTTTTCCACGAAAGGGTCGGCTTCGTCGCCGGAGACGGAAAAAGTCGTTGAGGCGGTGCGGTTGGCGAAAGAAATGGCGCCGGATCTGATCCTTGACGGTGAGTTTCAATTTGACGCCGCGTTTGTGCCAGAGGTGGCGAAAAAGAAAGCGCCGGATTCCCCCATTCAAGGCGACGCGAACGTTTTCATTTTCCCGAGCCTTGAGGCAGGCAACATCGGATACAAAATCGCCCAGCGCCTCGGCCGCTTTGAAGCGGTCGGTCCGATTTTGCAAGGACTGAACAAGCCGGTGAACGACCTATCGCGCGGCTGCAGCGCCGAAGACGCCTACAAGCTCGCGCTCATCACCGCCGCCCAGTCGCTTGGGGAGTGACGGGATCGCCACTGGGTGAAACCGATGAAAACGAGGGGGCATGCGCCTCCTCGTTCTTTTTGCGCCATTCGCCAACGGCTTAGGCTGTGATTGTGCTATAATGAATAGAGTTGGAATGATCAATGCAAGGAGTTACTCGCGATGAGCCATGAATTGCTGCATCGACCGAAATGGCGGGTGATCGACCAGTCGCATTTCGGTCCGCTGTTTGATGCGAAACAATCGTTTGCCATCGATGATGCATTATGCACCGCGGTTGGTGCGGGACAGTCGGATGCGGTCGTCCGCACGTGGGTGCATGAGAATACCGTCGTCTTAGGCGCCGCGGATACGAAGCTTCCGTACATCGATGAGGCCATTTCGTTTTTGCGCCAGGAAGGGTATCGCGTCGTCGTCCGCAATTCCGGCGGGTTGGCCGTTGTCCTTGACAGCGGGGTGTTGAATATTTCGCTCATTTTTCCGGAAATGAAAAACACGATTGCCATCGAGCAAGGGTATGAGGCGATGTATGCGCTCATTGCCGCCATGCTTGCGCCATACGGCGCCCGCGTTGAGGCGGGGGAAATCGTCGGTTCGTATTGCCCGGGGAGCTATGACTTGAGCATCAGCGGCAAAAAATTTGCCGGCATTTCGCAGCGACGGGTGCGCGGCGGCGTTGCCGTGCAAATCTACCTTTGCGTCAACGGGAGCGGAGCCGCGCGGGCTGAGCTTATTCGCCGCTTTTATGAGCTCGGCCGCCAAGGAGAGAAAACGAAATTCGCCTACCCCGATGTTGTCCCAGCTGTCATGGCGTCGCTGTCTGAGCTTCTCGGCTGCGAGTTGTCGATCGATGAGCTGCTTGTCGCCCTTTGGCGCACGCTGCAGTCGTTTGGCGGCGAGCTATATTCGTCTGCCCTCGAGAACGGCGAATGGAATTGGTATGAGCAGTATTGGGCGCGCATCGTCGAACGAAATGCCAACGTATCTTCAGGAGAGCCGATGAGAAAAGTCGAGCCGTAAAGTCCTTTTAGCTTCGATGAGGCGCTTCGTCGCTGCTGACCGCGACCCATGCCCTGCCCAACCTTGGCGCGAATGATGGACGTTCGCCAACAAAAAAGGGGCTGATCCCAAAACGCGAGTGCGTTTTGGGATCAGCCCGGCTTTTCACCCGGCATCCTTTTTCGTTACTCGGCGATTTTCTCTAAGTTTCCGTTCGGGTCCATACGGAAGGTCAGCCCCCGCTCTTCTTCCTCTTTTAACACCATTTTGCGCGCTCGGTTGATGATTTTCACGAGCGTCTCAAAATCTTCTTGGACGGTCGACGAATTTTCTTCTAATTTAGCAACCTTTTCTTCAAGTTCTTTATTTTTTTGCTTTAGTTCGTCAATTTCGCGGCGCAGCCGCTCGTTTTCTTTGATCAGCGCCTCCCGTTTCCGCTCATGGGATTGGAACGTTTTTAAAAAAGCGATCACTTGATCAAGCGTCACTTGTTGCGGCGGAGAGGATGGGACGACGGCTGGCAGCTGCATCACATCGCCCAACTCCTCTAATGACGGCATCGGCGGTTCATACAGGCGCCGCTTTTTCGCGCCGCCTTGTTTGGCCAGCAGCCGCAGCCGCTCTTTTCGCTGCTTTTTCGCCAGCTGCAGCGCTTCTTCGTACTGATGGCGGACGACTGCATTCCAGCGAAAGCCACAGGCGGCCGATGTCCGATTCAGCTTGTCGCCGACTTCTTCAAACGCGTTCAGCTGGGTGCTCCCTTCACGCACATGGCGCAATACGGTCTCTGCCAACAATAAATCGTCTTCTTCCGTCCAAGCGTCTTGCCGTTGTTTCATTGTTCTTCACTCCTTTTTCCCATGCTAGTAAAAGGGTGGACCAAAAGGAAAAAAATTATACGTTGCAAGTTTATGGGATTGGCAAATTACAAGGGTGAAAGCATGCCAACTTGCAATTTTCCGGCAAAAGCGGTAGAATACACAAAGCAAACGCTGCGGAAAGGGATGACGAGTGATGGCGAATGAGTTTCGCGTTTGCGACGACTGCAAGGCGCCGAATTTAAAAACATTGATTCCGCGCCTCAAAAAGCTGGATCCGGATGCGGTCATCAAAATCGGCTGCCAGTCGTATTGCGGCCCGGGGCGGAAAAAGACGTTTGCTTTCGTCAACAACCGTCCGGTGGCGGCGCTGACGGAAGACGAACTGATTGATAAAATTGCCGAAAGGTTGAAAAAGCGATAACCGATCACCTTCTTTGCCGAAAGAAGGTGATTTTTTGTTTTTTCCGTGAAAATGCATGCGCCCCGATGAGTCATTTTCATGCCCGGGTGGAGAGCAAAAATTGCTCATGGAACTTTTCCGTCAATAATGGAGAAAGACGGAGAAAAAAGTCAACTATTTCTTTGCCGCCAGAAACGGCGTATAATAGATGTATGTTGGAGACGGAAGAGGAGGATGCGATGTATTCCGGCGGGCAGCTTGACGAAGAAAAAGTGTTTAAAGATCCGGTGCACCGATACATACATGTTCGCGACAAAGTGATTTGGGATTTGATCGGCACAAAAGAATTTCAGCGCCTGCGCCGCATCAAGCAGCTCGGCACGACATATTTGACGTTTCACGGCGCCGAGCACAGCCGGTTTAACCATTCGCTCGGCGTTTACGAAATCATCCGCCGCATCATTGACGACGTGTTTGTCGGCCGCGATCATTGGGATCATAGCGAGCGCCTTCTTTGCCTATGCGCGGCGCTCTTGCACGATTTAGGGCACGGCCCGTTTTCCCATTCATTTGAAAAAGTGTTTCGCCTCGACCACGAAGATTTTACACAGGCAATCATTTTAGGCGATACAGAAGTGAACGCCGCCTTGCGCGAAGTGGGCGACGATTTTCCGCAAAAAGTGGCGGAAGTGATCGCCAAAACGTACCCGAACAAGCTTGTTGTGAGCCTCATTTCGAGCCAAATTGACGCCGACCGGATGGATTATTTGTTGCGCGATGCCTACTACACCGGCGTCAGCTACGGCTATTTTGACATGGAGCGCATTTTGCGCGTCATGCGCCCGCGCGAAGACCAAGTCGTCATCAAACGAAGCGGCATGCATGCGGTCGAGGATTACATCATGAGCCGCTACCAAATGTACTGGCAAGTGTACTTTCATCCCGTGACGCGCAGTGCGGAAGTCATTTTGACGAAAATTTTGCATCGGGCGAAAAAGCTGTATGAAGAGGGGTATCGTTTTCAGACGAAGCCGGTTCACTTTTTATCGTTCTTTGCGGGAAACGTGCCGCTTGGCGATTACTTGGCGCTGGATGAGGCAGTCATCTTGTTTTACTTCCAGCAATGGCAATACGAACGGGATCCGATTTTAAGCGATCTGTGCCAGCGGTTTGTCCGCCGCCGCCTGTTCAAATATACGGAGTTCCATCCGACGAACGAACAAATGGCGAAGCTCATTGAGCTGACCGGTTTGTTTAAAAAAGCGGGCATCGACCCGGACTACTACTTGGTCGTCGATTCGTCGTCCGATTTGCCGTATGACTTTTACCGGCCGGGCGAGGAAGGCGAGCGCCTGCCGATTTATTTGTTGATGCCAAACGGGGAGCTTCGCGAGCTGTCGCGCGAATCGGTGCTCGTTGACGCCATTTCCGGGAAACGGCGCACCGACCATAAGCTGTATTTCCCAGCTGATTTCCTGGAAGACTTGTCGACGAAGCGGACAGTGAAGAAAAAGATTATGGAAATTTTAAAGGGTTAGGAGATGACGGAGAGTGCTCACAGAGCATGCGAAAGTAATGAAGGCGTTGGCGGCCGCCGGGGAAATTGCCGGCCGCAAAAAGCTGCAAAAAATGATCTACATCGCGAAAAAGCTCGACTTTCCGTTTTACGAGAAATTCGATTTCCACTTTTACGGCCCGTATTCGGAAGAGCTGACATGCCGCATCGAAGAGCTGTGCGCGCTCGGGTTTTTGCATGAAGTGAAAGAGAAAAAGAGCGGTTATATGCAATATCGCTATACATTAACCGAAGCGGGCGAACAGTTTTTGCGCCATTATGACTGGGACATGCCGGGCTTGGCGGAGTGCATGCAAGCGATGAACGAACAAAATGCCCGTTTTTTGGAACTTGTGTCCACCGTGCTTTATTTTGAACATTTGCCGAAAGACGAAGTGAAAGAGAAAATTGCGGTGTTAAAAAGCAAGCAGCGCTATACGGAAGAAGAAATCGAGGAGGCGTACGCGTACATTGATGCGCTGCGCAACCGATGCCACAACAAAACTCGCGTGTAGGCGGGCGTTGGCAAGGTGTCGTCAGGCGAAAGAAGTTGCTCCAGCGTGACATCTTCGTTGCTCAACATATGATCGGTTGATCGTGGAAGAAAAGGGGATGACCCAAAACGCATTCGCGTTTTGGGTCATCCCCGCCTTTGTGTCACTCTGTGTCGCTCAGCCGTTTTCCGGCGATCGCATAATGGTCTTTCGTCATTTCTTCAATGAATACGACAACGCTCTCCCGTTTCGCCCCTGTCGTCTCGACGACGGCGTCCGTCACTTTTTCAACAAGCGCTTTCTTTTGTTCATCCGTGCGGCCGGCGAGCATTTTGATCGTTACGTACGGCACGGTTGTCCCCCCATTTCATTGTCGAGTGCTGTCGCGCTTATTATACCACGGGGTGAGGAAGTTCAGTCCACTTTTTTCTGCTAATCATGTATACTAAAGATAGTGAATATAGGGAAAAGGAGTTTATGAAGTGGATCAAATTTTGCCGTATTCGTTAAGCGAAATTCCGTACGTGCTCTTGACGCTGGCGTTAGCATTTTCCGTGCATGAGTTCGCTCATGCATACGTCGCCTACAAGTTCGGCGATCCGACGGCGAAAAACGAGGGACGGCTGACATTGTCACCGTTTGCCCATTTGGATTTGCTTGGCACCCTGCTTATCTTTCTCGCTGGGTTTGGCTGGGCGCGTCCGGTGCCAGTCAATCGCTTCTACTTCAAAAATCCGCGCCTTGCCGGCATTCTCGTGTCGGTTGCCGGACCGCTGAGCAATCTCGTGCTTGCCGCGCTTGGATTTGTCATTTGGTACGCGATGATCGACTTCGGCATCATGCGGGCGCTGCCGGATTGGTTCGCCGCCGGGTTTGATCTGTTTTTCCAAATTTTTATCAGCTTGAACGCTGTTTTGTTTTTGTTTAATTTATTGCCGTTTCCGCCGCTTGACGGGTATCGTATTATTGAAGACTTGGCGCCGGACGGGCTGCGGGCGAAAATGACGCAATGGGAAAGCTACGGGGCGCTCATTTTTCTCATCCTTGTGCTCACGCCGCTTGACCGATATACGATTGAGCCGGTGTTTCAAGTGGCGCTGCCGTTTGTATTGGAAAATTTGCAGTCGTTGGTCGCCAATTTGTTTATGTAAGGAAGGAGGAACAAGCGGAATGGAGCAAAAAAAGAAAAAAAACATCGGCTTTAATATCATCAAAGACGATCCGACCGACGGGCACCGCGGCTTTGGCGCCGGGGCGTTGAGCTTAGAAAACGTTTCGCCGGTCATCATTGACGTCGAAGCGGGCGAAGCGTTCGTCGATATGGGGGCGATGCATGCGCGCAGCGCCGTTGAGCGCGGCATCAAGTTTTTGCCGGACCGTTCCGCCGTGCCAAACGGCAAGCCGTATTGGATCGTCTGGGTGACGATCGAGCGCCGTGAAGACGGCCCGTATTACGCCGGGGTGACGGCGTGCGAAATGACGATCGACCGTGAGGCGCGCCGCGGCTATAAGTTATTGCCGGAACATGTTAACCGGCTTGATAAATCGCTAAAGCGGCACATTATTGTCGATCATATGGACGCGAAATCAAAACGGGTGCTCGCCGACTTTTTGAAAGGGCATGACATCGGGATGTGGAACCGTTCGAGCGATGAACTGAAAAAAGGGCTCGAAGGCGAATTGTGACGGTTTTGTGAACATGTTTGCTCAAGGGCTTGTTCTTGTTTGGAAAAAAGGATAAACTAAATCTACATGTATAACACAGGAAAACTAGGACAAGAAAATCCCCTGCGGGCAAACGCAGGGGATTTTCTTGTTTAAAACCATGGGAACCATTTCTCGAACCAGCTTTTTCCGTCTTCTTTTTTCTTCTTTTTCTTTTCCAAATGGTCGGTGCAATAGTCGGTCGGTTCTGTACCGATGAGATAGTACGTTTTTCGTTTCACCGGACAGGAGTCGGTGGCCAGCTTGCCGTTTTGCGGGTCGATGTAGACGCCGATGACGCCTTTGGTCGGTTTGAACGATTTTTTCGGTTCGCCGGCGAGGCTTTGTTCCATAAAGTGAACCCATATTTGTTTGGCATATTGCCTTTCGGCAGGACGATCCATCGTTTCCCCGCGGTCGTAGCCGGTCCAGACGCCGGCGACAAGTTGCGGGGCGAACCCGATCATCCAACTGTCCGTTTTCGTCGTTCCCGACTTGCCGGCGTACGGACGCGTGATGTCATCGATGATTGACTGCCCGGTGACGGTTGTATAGCCGTTTAACTTCGGGTCGAACATCCCGGTCATTAAATGGGTCGTCACAAACGCCGCGTCGCGGTCGAGCACTTGCCGGCTCTCCGGCTTATGTTCATACAGCACGTTTCCGTTTGCATCAACGACTTTTTTAATAAACACCGGTTCGGTTTGTTTGCCGTAGTTGGCCAGCGTGCTGTACGCGGCCACCATGTCGATCACTTTCACGGGCGAGGTGCCGAGCGCCAACGACGGCACTGCTTTCAATCTGCTTGTGATGCCGAGCGCTTTCGCTGTGTCGACGAGTTTGTCGACGCCGATGAACTGGAGCGTTTTCACCGCAAAGACGTTGTCGGATACGGCGAGCGCCTGAGCGAGCGTGATCGGGCCATTGGCATAGTAGTCATTGTAATTATGGGGGGTGTACGACGATCGGCCGCCGTTAAACGTAAATGTCGTCAGCTCGCTGCGCAGTTGGGTCGATGGGGTGAATCCTTGCTCGATCGCCGCGTAATACAAAAACGGCTTAAATGTCGACCCTGGCTGGCGTTCCGCCTGCACGGCCCGGTTGAACGGGCTCTCTTCGTAGTTGCGTCCGCCGACGAGCGCCTTTACTTCCCCGGTGCGTGGATCCATCGCCACAAGCGCCGCTTGAATGGCAGAGTGCGGATCGATGATGCGACGGATTTGCTCTTCGGCAATCCGCTGCAGGCGCCGATCCAGCGTCGTATAGACGCGCAGCCCCCCAAGCTCGATCGTCCGCTCATCCAGGCCGAGTTTCGTGCGCAACTGCTGTTTGACGACATCTTGAAAATACGGAGCGATCGGCTGCTCTTGTTCCCGGTGCCGGGCGTAGACGAGTTTGTCGCGGTACGCCTGCTCCGCTTCTTGGCGGCTGATGTAGCCGGCTTCCACCATGGAGGTGAGCACGATTTTTTGCCGCGCTTTCGCCCGCTGTTCATTGACAAACGGCGAGTAGTAATACGGCCCTTTCGGAATGCCGGCGAGCATCGCTGCCTCGCTGAGCGTCAGCTCGCTCGCGTGCTTGCCGAAATAGTAGCGGGCTGCCGCCTCAATCCCGTAGGCGCCATGGCCGTAGTAAATCGTATTCAAATAGCCTTCCAAAATTTGATCTTTGCTGTAGTTGGCTTCAAGCCGGATGGTGTACAACGCTTCCTGGATTTTTCGCGACCACGTTTTTTCATGCGTCAAAAACAAGTTGCGCGCATATTGCTGGGTGATCGTGCTCGCCCCTTCGACTTTTGCCATCGCCTCGACATTCGCAATGATGGCGGCGGCGATTCGCTTCAAATCAAACCCGTGATGTTCGTAAAACTTCCGGTCTTCAACGGCGATCGTCGCTTCGATGACGTGCGGGGACATGTCTTTGAGCCGAACCCAATAGCGTTTTTGCCCATGGTCGCTTTCCCCGATTTTGCTGCCGTCAGCGGCATAAAAAATCGTCGTCTGCGGCACGGCGACCGGCGGGGCGCCTTCGATTTTCGCGAACAAAACAAAGCTCCCGAGAACGGCGAAGGCAAAGATGGCGAGAAAAAAGCCGATAAAGACGGCGGCGCGCACATATTTCCACGTGCCGCGAAAACGGCTGCCCGGGATCGGTTCCATTGCGCATCACCTCAACGGTTTTGGCGTTGTTTCAGACATGCGGGCGGACGCCCGGCTGAATGCGCCGCCTTGCTTTTGTCAAGGCTTCGCCAGCGAGGTTTTCCGCTTTTTCTTACCAGTATGAAAAAAATTTTTTTATTTTAAACTTGTTCCTCTTGCATTTTTGCTAGATTGCTCTATACTTTTTCATGTTTAGTTTTTTGTTGGCAAGGAAAACTTGTATAGTAAGCAACGTTCGGAGAAAGGATGTTACCGATGGAACTGTGGTTTACCGAAAAGCAAACGGAGCATTTTGGCATCACCGCACGCATCATCCGCACTTTACATACAGAACAAACGCCGTTCCAAAAACTTGATATGGTTGAAACGGCGGAGTTTGGCAACATGCTCATTCTAGACGGCATGGTCATGACGACGCAAAAAGACGAGTTCGTCTATCATGAAATGGTCGCCCACGTGCCGTTGTTCACCCACCCCAATCCGGAAAACGTGCTTGTCGTCGGCGGCGGCGACGGCGGCGTCATTCGTGAAGTGCTGAAGCACCCAAGCGTCAAAAAAGCGACGCTTGTCGAAATTGACGGCAAAGTGATCGAGTGCTCGAAAACCTACTTGCCGGACATCGCCGGTAAACTCGATGATCCGCGCGTCGAAGTGAAAGTCGATGACGGGTTTATGCATATCGCCAAAAGCGAAAACGAGTATGACGTCATTATGGTTGACTCAACCGAACCGGTCGGCCCAGCGGTCAACTTGTTCACAAAAGGGTTTTACGCCGGCATCGCCAACGCGTTGAAGGAAGACGGCATTTTCGTCGCCCAAACGGACAACCCGTGGTTTAAGGCCGATTTGATTCGCAACGTATACCGCGATGTGAAAGAAATTTTCCCGATCACCCGTTTGTATACGGCGAACATCCCGACTTACCCGAGCGGGCTATGGACGTTTACGCTCGGCTCGAAAAAATACGACCCGCTCGCAGTGAGCGACGACCGGTTCCATGACATTGAGACGAAATATTACACGAAAGAATTGCACAAAGCGTGTTTCGTCTTGCCGAAATTTGTCGCGGATTTAACGAAGTAAGGGGGCGCAGGCGATGCGATTTGATGAAGCCTATTCGGGCAACGTGTTTATCGGCAGCCATCCGAATTTTGAAGAAAGCGAAGCGGTCATTTACGGGATGCCGATGGACTGGACGGTCAGCTACCGGCCTGGCTCGCGGTTTGGCCCGGCCCGCATCCGCGAAGTGTCGATCGGTCTTGAGGAGTACAGCCCATATTTGGACCGCGAACTCAAAGACATCCGCTACTTTGACGCTGGGGACATTCCGCTGCCATTTGGCAATGCGGCCCGCAGTTTGGAGCTGATTGAACAATTCGTGAAAAAGGTGCTTGACGCCGGCAAATTTCCGCTCGGCCTTGGCGGAGAGCATCTTGTCTCCTGGCCGGTCATTAAAGCGGTGTATGAATACTACCCGGATTTGGCCGTCATTCATATGGATGCGCACACGGACTTGCGCGAACATTACGAAGGCGAGCCGCTGTCGCACGCGACGCCGATCCGCAAAGTCGCTGACCTGATCGGCCCGACGAATGTCTTTTCGTTCGGCATCCGTTCCGGCATGAAGGAAGAGTTTGAATGGGCGAAAGAAAACGGCATGTACATCGCCAAGTTTGAGGTGCTCGAGCCGCTCCGCTCCGTGCTGCCGAAGCTCGCTGGCCGTCCGGTGTATGTGACGATTGACATCGATGTGCTTGATCCCGCTCATGCCCCAGGCACCGGAACGGTCGATGCCGGCGGCATTACGTCAAAAGAGCTGTTGGCGGCCATCCATGAGATCGCGCATTCCGATGTGCGTGTCGTTGGCGCCGATTTGGTGGAAGTCGCGCCGATTTACGACCATTCCGAACAAACGGCTAATACGGCGAGCAAGCTTGTTCGGGAAATGCTGCTTGGCTGGGTGGCGAAGGGGACGAAATAGGAAGGAGCCAGGCCGCCGTCCAGCCGTTGAATGGGGCCGTTTCCTTCGTTTGGTTTGTATGTATGACAAGATGGGGACAAAAAAGCCGGTTGGATGAACCAGAGATCCGAAACACGGCAATGGACATCTTCTTGAGATTAGGAAAAAGCGCCTATACCGCGTCGTTGCGGATCCTTTTCGCTATTAACGTGTTGCAAAACGTCAAGACATCATCGTAAAAAAGAGGGGCCCAAAGCGTCAGCTTCGGGTCCTTCCTTTGTTCTGTGTGAGTAAAATATTTGTGGGTGGAGTTCCGGAATCAATCCCTGACGAGGGTTGCAAACTTTTTGGCCCCTTGAATCGGGCGGAACAGTTCTTTATACTTATTGTTATGATTGCTTGTTCGCAAAGGTGTGTTCATCATGATGAAGGAAACGAGCGGCACTCCGGTGCGGCTCCGCCAAGTGGCTGTCATTCGCGACGGCCCGCGCCAAGAGACAGTCGTGCTTGAGGCGGATGGTATGTATTACATAAAAGGGGAAACCGTTTATTTGCAGTTTGCCGAAGAAAACGAACTCGGGCGGGTGAACAACATTGTGAAAATCGCGCCTGACGAGGTAACCGTCCTTCGTTCCGGAGCGGTCGAGATGCGGCAAACGTTCCGCCGCCGCCAGGAAACGTCGGGCCATTACGGGACGGTGTTCGGGCGGTGGGCGCTTTCGACGAAAACGAGCGCCATGGAATTTCAATATGACGACCGGCAGAAAAAGGGGCGGCTCTTTCTCTCATATGAACTTGCGTTAGAGCATGAGCGAAGCGGGCGCCATACGTTGACGTTGACATTTAAGGGGGTATAATCGGTGAACATTGTCGGACAAATAAAAGAAAAGATGAAAGAAGAAATCCGCCAGGCGGCGGTGAGAGCAGGACTGGCTTCAGCCGACGAACTGCCGGAAGTGCTGCTTGAGGTGCCGCGCGACAAGGTGCATGGCGACTACTCGACGAACATCGCCATGCAGCTCGCCCGCATCGCGAAAAAACCGCCGCGGGCGATCGCCGAAGCCATTGTCGGGCAGCTTGACCGCGAGCGCATATCGGTCGAGCGCATCGAGATCGCCGGGCCGGGCTTTATCAACTTTTATATGGACAACCGCTATTTGACGGCGGTCGTGCCGGCGATTTTGCAGGCGGGACAAGCGTATGGCGAATCGAACGTCGGCAATGGGGAAAAAGTGCAAGTCGAGTTCGTCTCGGCCAATCCGACCGGAGACCTGCATTTAGGCCATGCCCGCGGCGCGGCGGTCGGCGATTCGCTTTGCAACATTTTGGCGAAAGCCGGGTTTGACGTGACGCGTGAATATTACATCAATGACGCCGGCAAGCAAATTTACAATTTGGCGAAATCAGTCGAAGCCCGTTATTTCCAAGCGCTCGGCACCGATATGCCGCTTCCGGAGGACGGCTATTACGGCGACGATATCGTCGAAATCGGCAAAAAGCTTGCCGAAGAGTACGGCGACCGGTTTGTCGAAATGGAGGAAGAGGAGAGGCTTGCCTTTTTCCGCGACTATGGGCTCCGCTATGAGCTTGAAAAAATCAAAAAAGATTTGGCCGACTTCCGCGTGCCGTTTGACGTCTGGTATTCGGAAACATCGTTGTATGAAAGCGGAAAAATCGATGAAGCGCTTTCCACTTTGCGCGAGCGCGGCTACATTTACGAGCAGGACGGGGCGACATGGTTCCGTTCGACGGCGTTTGGGGACGACAAAGACCGCGTCTTAATTAAGCAGGACGGCACATATACGTACTTGCTTCCGGACATCGCCTACCATCAAGACAAGCTGCGGCGCGGGTTCAAAAAGCTCATCAACATTTGGGGAGCGGACCACCACGGCTACATTCCGCGCATGAAGGCGGCGATCGCTGCGCTCGGTTACGATCCGGAGGCGCTCGAAGTGGAAATCATTCAAATGGTGAACCTATACCAAAACGGTGAGCGCGTCAAAATGAGCAAGCGCACCGGCAAGGCGGTGACGATGCGCGAGCTCATGGAAGAAGTCGGCGTCGATGCCGTCCGCTATTTCTTTGCGATGCGCTCGGGCGATACGCATTTGGATTTTGACATGGACTTGGCCGTGTCGCAGTCGAATGAAAACCCGGTTTACTACGTCCAATACGCGCACGCCCGCGTTTCGAGCATTCTTCGCCAAGCGGAGGAACAACACATTTCTTATGACGGCGACTTAGCGCTTCACCATCTTGTGGAAACGGAAAAGGAAATCGAGCTGCTCAAAGTGCTCGGCGATTTCCCCGATGTCGTCGCCGAGGCGGCGCTCAAGCGGATGCCGCATCGCGTCACCGCCTATGCATTCGATTTGGCTTCCGCGCTCCATAGCTTTTATAACGCAGAAAAAGTGCTTGATCTGGACAACATCGAAAAAACAAAAGCCCGCCTCGCGCTTGTCAAGGCGGTGCAAATTACGCTGCAAAATGCGTTAGCGCTCATTGGTGTTTCAGCGCCGGAACAAATGTAAACGAACGAGGGGGAGCGACTGCTCCCTCTTTTGTTTGGGCATTCGAAAGAAAAACAGTGGTGGAGGATCAACAAATGAAAGAAGTTGTACTATCGCTCATCACCGGCATCGTTGTCGGCTTTTTGTTCACCTTGCTTCGGTTGCCGATTCCCGCCCCCCCGGCGTTGGCCGGCATCGCCGGCATCGTCGGGGTGTATCTCGGCATGCGGCTGTTTCAATGGTTCATGATGCTTTGGAAGTAAGCACTGCATGATCAAGCGGGGAACAGAATCCCGGCTGGCGCAGTTTTGGCAGCATCAAGCCGCCGGAAGCGCCGGCCGGGTTTTTTGCTTCCTCTGTTGTTTGGGAGAGAAATGGAACTTCGGATCGGTCAAAGCCAGGCGGAGATGAGCTGGGAAATCGACTGTTTGCCGCGGTCAAGAAGCGAACGTTTTTGCCAAAAGTCGACCGTCAGCGGCTCGGCGCGCAACAAATCGCGCTCGATCGCCCGTTTGACGAGGCGGGTAAACGCGCGGTCAAACACATAGCAGTTGATTTCACCGTTCAAAAACAAGCTGCGCCGATCGAAATTCGCTGTGCCGACGTCGCACCACTCCTCATCGATGACGAGCGTTTTTGCATGGTAAAATCCTTGGTAAAAGCGGTAAATGCGCGCGCCGGCTTTAAGGAGCCGATAAAAGTACGGATAGGCGGCCTCTTTGACAAATAAATGGTCCGCTTTCAGCGGCACAAGGACGGTCACGCGCACCCCGCGCCGAAGCGCTTGCATCAGCTCGTTAAACAGCGGTCGGCTTGGGATGAAGTATGGGCTGCCGATCATAATTTCTTTTTTCGCCTGGCGGATGACCTCGATAAACTGTTCTTCAAGGGCAGCGCCGTCGGTGGCGACGAGCTGATGGCGAATGGCTCCGGCCGAAAGCGGCGGGAAGTAGCGATATTTGTCAGGCACCGTCCGGCCCGTTGCTTCTTCCCAGTCGTGCAAAAACTGTTCTTGCAAGTCGTGAACCCCTTCGCCGTTCACTTTTAAGTGGTAATCGCGCCATTCGCCGAAGTTGGCGTCTTTTCCGTTGTATTCACGGCCGATGTTAAAGCCGCCGATGTAGCCGACCCGACCGTCGATGACCGTAATTTTCCGATGGTTGCGGCGGTTGAGGCGGTAAATGAAAAACGGAAAGCGCGGCTTTCGGGCATAGGCGAACTCCACCCCGCTTTCCTCGAGCGAACGGATGAGCGCTTTCGGCAGTCCAAAGCTGCCGATCCAATCGGTCAACACTCGCACTTTCACGCCGGCAGCTGCTTTTTCCTTTAAAATCTGGAAAAATGGCGCGCTCGTTTCGTCATTTTTTATAATGTAAAACAAGACGTGAATATGATCGCGGGCGCGGCCTAGTTCAGCGAAGTAATCAGAAAATAAATGCCTGCCGTTGATATAGAGGGAAATATCGCTTCTCCGCTCCGGGTAGACGACTTTTTTGCGCCCATTGCGGAAGATGAACTGTCCAAGCTTGTCATCAAGATAAACGAGCAGCAATACGATGGCAATGACGGAAATGACGACCATATCTTCTCCTCCTATGTCGATTCGGTATTTATTAATGTGCCCGAGAACGCGCAAAACGTTTCAAATTGCATCTACCGTGAACATACCCAAACTCCAAATGAATAAAATTTCCATATTGATGAATTTTTTTCGTCATGGGAGTCTATAGAGGGCTGAACAAATCGATGATTCCCCCGCGACCGCTCCGTTGCAAAGGGAAAGTTTTCGCGGCTGGGATGAAAAAAGGCTATTGACTGAATGCTCATTCATTTGTACAATAGACATAAAGCGAATTCTGAAAATTTCTTTTGTTATGGCAACACATTCGCTCGAAAAACGGGGGAAGGGGAGAGAAGATGAATGCCTTGTTGGTGGTGAACTGGCTCGCGTTTTTGCTTGTAACCGCTTACGCAATTTACTTGTTTGCATATGTCGTAAAAACGCGGGCGATGTACATCAAACTCGGCAAAAAATTCGAGTTTGACCACAAAGTAAAAGAGCGGCTGCGAAACATCTGGGTCAACGTGTTCGGCCAGAAAAAGCTGCTCAAGGACAAAAAAAGCGGACTGATCCACGTCGTCTTTTTCTATGGCTTTATTCTCGTCCAATTTGGCGCGATTGATTTCATCATCAAAGGGCTTGCGCCGGGGGCGCATTTGCCGCTTGGGCCGCTGTATGCGGGATTTACGTTTTTCCAAGAAATCGTTACCTTGCTTATTTTGATCGCGGTGCTCGCCGCCTTTTACCGCCGTTACATTGAAAAGCTCGTCCGTTTAAAGCGCGACTTGAAAGCTGGGCTTGTCCTCATCTTCATCGCCGGGCTCATGCTGTCGGTGTTGTTCGGCAACGGGATGAGCATCATTTGGCACGGCGAAGAAGCGACATGGAGCGAGCCGGTCGCCTCGCTTATTGCTGCCGCGTTTTCCTGGGTCGGCGAAACGGGGGCTGCGGTGCTCTTCTTTATCGCCTGGTGGGTGCATCTGTTGATTTTGCTCACGTTCCTCGTGTACGTGCCGCAATCAAAGCACGCCCATTTGATCGCTGCGCCGATCAACGTCTTTTTCAGCCGGCTGACGCGGCCGAAGCTTGCGCCGATCCATTTTGAAGACGAAAGCCAAGAATCGTTTGGCGTCGGCAAAATTGAGGATTTCACGCAAAAGCAATTGATCGACTTGTATGCCTGTGTCGAATGCGGCCGCTGCACAAGCATGTGTCCGGCGACCGGCACGGGGAAAATGTTGTCGCCAATGGATTTGATTTTAAAATTGCGCGACCATTTGACGGAGAAAGGGGCGGTCGTCACGTCACGCACGCCGTGGGTGCCCGCGTTCGCTTTCAAACATACAAGGGGCAATCAGCTCGCGTTCGCCGCGGCGTCGGAGCAGGCGGCGACGATCGAAATGCCAAGCTTAATCGGCGATGTCATCACCGAAGAAGAGATTTGGGCCTGTACGACGTGCCGCAACTGTGAGGACCAATGCCCGGTCATGAATGAGCATGTCGATAAAATCATCGACTTGCGCCGCTATCTTGTCCTGACGGAAGGACGGATGAACCCGGACGCGCAGCGGGCGATGACGAACATCGAACGCCAAGGCAATCCGTGGGGCTTGAACCGAAAAGAGCGGGAGAACTGGCGCGAGCTGCGCGATGATGTGCATGTGCCGACCGTCAAAGAGGCAGCGAAAGCGGGAGAGGAAATCGAGTACTTGTTCTGGGTCGGCTCGATGGGGTCGTATGACAGCCGGAGCCAAAAAATCGCCCTTGCGTTTGCCAAACTGCTGAACGAAGCGGGCGTCAAGTTTGCGATTTTAGGCAACAAGGAGAAAAACTCAGGCGATACGCCGCGCCGGTTAGGAAATGAGTTTTTGTTCCAAGAATTAGCGACGAACAACATCGCGGAATTTGAAAAAGCGGGCGTCAAGAAAATCGTGACGATCGACCCGCACGCTTACAATACGTTCAAAAATGAATACCCGGATTTTGGGTTCGAGGCCGAAGTGTATCATCATACCGAGCTGCTCGCCAAGCTCATCGAAGAAGGGCGGCTCGTGCCGAAACATCCAGTGAATGAACGCATTACGTTCCATGACTCGTGCTATTTAGGACGCTACAATGACGTCTATGACGCGCCGCGGAAAATTTTGCGCGCTATCCCGGGCGTCGAGCTTGTCGAAATGGAGCGCAACCGCGAACGCGCCATGTGTTGCGGCGCCGGCGGCGGCCTCATGTGGATGGAGGAGACGACCGGCAACCGGATCAACGTCGCCCGCACTGAGCAAGCGCTCGCTGTCAATCCGACGGTCATCAGCTCCGGCTGTCCGTACTGTCTGACCATGTTGTCAGACGGCACGAAGGCCAAGGAAGTGGAAGACCGCGTCTTTACGTACGATGTCGCCGAGATTTTGGCAAAATCAGTATTTGGTGAAGAAAAAGAAGAAGCGGCGTCGTAAAAATAGTTGCGAAGACAATTTCTATTTTTTAAAATAATAAGTATAATGAAAGAGAAGGTGTATGATCGTACACCTTCTCTTTCGCACCACGACCGAGCGAGCGTTCAGTCTGTGTTTTGTAATCGCTTTCTTATCCGATGAAAAGGGGAGAGGAATATGGGAAAAACAGTGATTGTCAGCGGGGCGCGCACCCCGTTTGGAAAATTGGGCGGCGCCTTGCAAGCGCTGTCAGCGTCAGAACTCGGCGGCATTGCCGTGAAAGAAGCGCTTGCCCGCGCGGATGTGAGCGCGGAACAAGTCGATCATGTCATTTTAGGCACCGTCTTGCAAGGCGGACAAGGACAGCTCCCATCGCGGCAGGCGATGCGCCATGCCGGCATTCCGTGGCATGTTCGCACCGAGACGGTCAATAAAGTATGCGCATCGGGCATGCGCGCCGTGACGCTCGCGGATCAGCTCATCCGCTTAGGCGACGCCGATGTCGTTGTCGCGGGCGGGATGGAATCGATGAGCAACGCCCCGTACGTGCTGCCGAAAGCGCGCTGGGGGTTGCGAATGGGCGACAGCACGGTGAAGGATTTAATGGTGTATGATGGCTTGACATGCAGTTTTACCGGCGTCCATATGGGCGTTTATGGCGGGAATACAGCGCGTGAACTTGGCATTACACGCGAGGCGCAGGATGAGTGGGCGTACCGCAGCCATATGCGAGCCATTGCCGCCATCGAAGCCGGTCGGCTCGCGGAAGAGATCGTTCCGGTGACGATTCCGCAGCGCAAAGGAGAGCCGCTTGTCGTCGAACACGACGAGGCGCCGCGCAAAGACACGTCGCTTGAAGCGTTGGCGAAACTGCCGCCGGTGTTTGACCCGGAAGGAACGATCACTGCCGGCAACGCCCCGGGCGTCAACGACGGCGCCGCGGCGCTCGTCTTGATGAGCGAGGAGCGCGCCGCCCGCGAGGGGCTTGAGCCGCTCGCGACTGTTGTCGCCCACACCGCCATCGCCGTTGAGGCGAAAGATTTCCCAAAAACGCCGGGACTTGTCATCAACGAGCTGCTCCGCAAAACGGGAAAAACGGTCGACGACATTGCCTTGTTCGAAATAAACGAAGCGTTTGCCGCTGTTGCTCTTGCTGCGATCCAAATCGCCGGCCTTGACCCGGAAAAAGTGAACGTCAACGGCGGCGCTGTCGCCCTCGGCCACCCGATCGGCGCGAGCGGCGCACGCATCATCCTCACGCTCATTTATGAGCTGAAACGCCGCGGCGGCGGCCTCGGCATCGCCGCCATCTGCAGCGGCGGCGGCCAAGGCGACGCCATCTTGGTCGAGGTATAACGAGCGGGGCGCGGCGGGCAAGCGGCATGCCGCCGTCGCCTTCCAGTGTTGCGCCAAGGCATAGGATGCGGCGTGTGACCGTCTGCCCCAAGCGTTGCGTCATGAGGCATCGCGCCATATGGTGCGGCATGCCGCCGCTGTCTCTGCCGCAGCGTACGGCACGTTGCTCATTGCCGCAACAGCCGCGGCATCAACGGTTGACAGCAGGGGTTGTTGTGATGACGATGCAAAGACCGGTTGCCGTTGGCTGCTGGCGGCAGTGAGACATATGAGTTTAGGCGCGGAACAGGAAACGCAAAGCGGACGATAGGGGGAACAGAAGATGGATGTGAAAACAATCATGGTCGTCGGCGCCGGACAAATGGGGTCAGGAATCGCTCAAGTGTGCGCCGTCGCCGGCTATCAAGTGTTTTTGTACGACATTAGCGAAGCGCAGTTGGACAAAGGAATCGCCAACATCGAAAAAGGGCTCGCCCGCCAAGTGGAAAAAGGGAAAATGACAGCGGTGGACAAAGACGCAGCGCTCGCGCGGCTTGCCCGCTCGACCGACTTGCATGCCGCCGCTGAAGCGGATCTTGTCATTGAAGCGGTCGTCGAAAACATGGACGTGAAAACAAAGCTGTTCGCCGAGCTCGATGCGCTCGCCCGCCCGGAGACGATTTTAGCGTCGAACACGTCGTCGCTGCCGATTACGGAAATTGCCGCCGCGACGAAACGGCCAGAGAAAGTGATCGGCATGCACTTTATGAACCCGGTGCCGGTGATGAAGCTCGTCGAAATTATCCGCGGATTGGCGACGGCTGATGACGTGTATGAAACGATCGAAGCCGTTGCCCGCAAGCTCGGCAAAGTGCCGGTCGAAGTGAACGACTTTCCGGGCTTTATTTCGAACCGCGTTCTCATGCCGATGATCAACGAAGCGATTTACGCCTTGTACGAAGGGGTGGCGACCAAAGAAGCCATCGATGAAGTGATGAAGCTCGGCATGAACCATCCGATGGGTCCGCTGACGCTCGCTGATTTTATCGGGCTCGATACGTGCTTATACATTATGGAAACGCTTCATGAGGGGTTCGGCGATGACAAATACCGCCCATGCCCGCTCTTGCGCAAATATGTGAAAGCCGGCTGGCTCGGCCGCAAGACGGGCCGCGGATTTTACACGTATGAATAAACCGCTTGGCGTCGATCCAGGACAACGCCGAAGCGTACCGCAATGTGCGTGGGGCGGCGCCCGCTATGCTGTCTGCCGACCGTAACGCCGCACGTTAGGTGCATGCGGGAACGCTGTTTTACAGCCTATAAGGCAAATCTATAGAATCGTTCAGCTGCCTGCTGGCTGCCCCATGGAGCGGAGGAGCGCCTGAAAACACCATTGTGTCAGCGACATCGGAAGGAGGCCATTTCATGGAATTTCGCTTCACCGAAGAGCAGGAAATGATGCGGCAAATGGTGCGCGAGTTCGCCGCGGCGGAGATCGCCCCATTTGTCGAGCGCATGGAACAAGGGGAGTTTCCGCGCCCGATTTTAGCGAAAATGGCCGAACTCGGCCTAATGGGCATCACTGTCCCGGAGCAATATGGCGGCGCGGGTATGGACTTTGTTTCGTACATCATCGCCATTCATGAAATTTCTAAAGTGAGCCCGACCGTCGGTGTCATCTTATCAGTGCACACGTCGGTCGGCACGAATCCGATCTTGTATTTCGGCACCGAAGAACAGAAACAAAAATACGTGACAAAGCTCGCCCGAGGTGAGTACTTGGGGGCGTTTTGCCTTACTGAACCGAGCGCCGGCTCGGACGCGAAAAGCTTGAAGACGAAAGCGGTGCGCCGTGGTGATCGTTATGTGCTAAACGGCTCAAAAATATTCATCACCAACGGCGGGGAGGCGGATACGTACATCGTCTTCGCCCGCACGAACCCGGAAGAAATCGGAAGCCGTGGCATTTCTGCGTTTATCGTCGAAAAAGGGACGCCGGGGATGTCGATCGGCAAAGATGAGAAGAAGATGGGGTTGCACGGGTCGCGGACGGTGACCATTACGTTTGAAGACGCCGAAGTGCCGGCGGAAAACTTGCTCGGTCAAGAAGGGGAAGGATTTAAAATCGCGATGGCGAACCTTGACGTGGGCCGGATCGGCATCGCTGCCCAAGCGCTTGGCATCGCGGAGGCGGCGGTCGAACATGCAGTCGCCTACGCGAAAGAGCGGGTGCAGTTTGGCAAACCGATCATCGAGCAGCAAGGCGTCGCTTTCAAGCTTGCCGACATGGCGACGGCGGCGGAAGCGGCGAAATGGCTCGTCTACCGCGCCGCTTGGCTGCGCGCGCAAGGGTTGCCGTGCGGCAAAGAGGCGTCGATGGCGAAGCTCTTTGCTTCACAAACAGCGATGGACAATGCCATCGAGGCGGTGCAAATTTTCGGCGGCAACGGCTACACGAAAGACTACCCGGTCGAGCGGCTGTTCCGCGATGCGAAAATTACGCAAATTTACGAAGGAACGAGCGAGATTCAGCGCATCGTCATCAGCAAACATTTATGATTCATACGTATGGAATGGAGAAGCCGACCGACATTCATCAACAGTCAGGTGGCCGAACAACATCGCTTCCAGCCCCATGCATTAGTCGAGGATGCAGTTGCTTGTCCGTGCTGCTACGCCAAGGCGTGGCAAGCTGGAGGCTTGCTTTCGACAGTAGACAAATCAATGTCCTGCTTTTGGAACAGCGATATGTGAAACTTTCCCCTTGTGTGGATATAGCGAAATAGTGATCACGCTAATACGGGGGACGAGGATTTTAGATATTGAAAAAACGGGGGAATGAAACGATGAACTTTCGATTGAGCGAAGAACATGAAATGCTGCGAAAAATGGTGCGCGAATTTGCCGAAAATGAGGTAGCGCCGACTGCCGCTGAGCGCGACGAAGAAGAGCGGTTTGACCGCGGCATTTTCAACAAAATGGCTGAACTCGGTTTAACAGGCATTCCGTGGCCCGAAGAATACGGCGGCATTGGCAGCGATTATTTGGCCTATGTCATTGCCGTTGAGGAGCTGTCGCGCGTCTGCGCCTCGACCGGGGTGACGCTCTCCGCGCATATATCGCTCGCCAGCTGGCCGATTTACAAGTTCGGCAACGAAGAACAAAAGCAGAAGTATTTGCGCGCCTTAGCGACTGGGGAAAAACTTGGGGCATACGCTCTGTCCGAGCCGGGGGCGGGGTCGGATGTCGCCTCGATGAAAACGCGTGCGGTAAAAGACGGGGATCATTACATTTTAAACGGTTCAAAAGTATGGATCACCAACGGCGGCGAAGCGGAAATTTACGTCGTGTTTGCCGTCACCGACCCGGAAAAGCGGCATAAAGGGATCAGCGCCTTTATCGTGGAAAAAGGAACGCCGGGCTTTTCGTTCGGCAAAAAAGAAAAGAAACTCGGCATTCGTTCGTCGCCGACGACGGAGCTCATTTTTGAAGACTGCCGCATTCCGAAAGAAAACTTGCTCGGTCAAGAAGGAGAAGGGTTTAAAATCGCCATGATGACGCTCGATGGCGGACGCAACGGCATCGCCGCCCAAGCGGTCGGCATTGCCCAAGGCGCGCTGGATGCGGCGGTGGACTATGCGAAACAGCGCATCCAGTTCGGTAAACCGATCATCGAACAGCAAGGGATTGCCTTTAAACTCGCCGACATGGCGACAGCCATTGAAGCGGCGCGGCTCTTGACCTATCAAGCGGCATGGCTTGAGTCGAACGGCTTGCCGTACGGCAAAGCATCCGCCATGGCGAAGCTGTTTGCCGGCGACACGGCGATGAAAGTGACGGTCGAAGCGGTGCAAATTTTCGGCGGCAACGGCTACACGAAAGACTACCCGGTCGAGCGGTTCATGCGCGACGCGAAAATTACGCAAATTTACGAAGGAACGCAAGAAATTCAGCGCCTTGTCATTTCGCGCATGTTAGCGCGCGATTGAAACATTGTGCGTCATTTCAATGGTTTTGGAGCTGAACGGTGGCTTGGCGCTTTGGGGAAGGGCGCACGGATAGGCATGGGGCGGGGCGGCGCCCCGCCGTCAAATGGGAATGGGGGAGAGACAACGAACATGAAAAAACGGGAAGTGATTGCATCGGTCAAAGACGAAAAGCTCGTGAAAAAACGGCGCAATGAGATGATCAAAGGCGCGATTTCGTTGTTTAAACAAAAAGGTTTCCACCAAACGACGACAAGGGAGATCGCCAAAGCGTCCGGCTTTAGCATCGGCACGTTGTACGAGTACATCCGCAAGAAAGAAGACGTCCTCTATCTCGTGTGCGACCGCATTTACGACGAAGTGCGGGAGCGGACGGAACAAGACCTCGGTGCCCACCATGGCACGATCGAAGGGCTGAGGCGCGCCATTGCCCACTATTTCCGCGTTGTTGATGAACTCGATGATGAAGTGCTCGTCATGTACCAAGAAGTGAAAGCGCTAAGCAAAGAATCGCTGCCGTATGTGTTGAATAAAGAACTCGATATGGCGGCGATTTTCGAACATATTTTGCGCGCATGCGTTGAGAACGGGGCGCTGCAGCTTTCTGAAAGCGAAATCCGCCTGTTCGCCCACAACATCGTCGTTCTTGGGCAAATGTGGGCGTTCCGCCGTTGGGTGCTGCGGAAAATGTATACACTCGATGAATATATCGAACTGCAAACCGAGTTTTTATTAAAGGGGATTATGGAGAAACAGCGAGTGTAAAAGGGGGAGAGACACAATGGCGCACATTTACCGTCCGAAGCATCACGTCCGCTTTGTGACCGCATCGAGCTTGTTTGACGGCCATGACGCCTCGATCAACATTATGCGCCGCATTTTGCAGGCGAGCGGCGCCGAGGTCATCCATTTAGGCCATAACCGCTCGGTGGAGGAAATCGTCAATGCCGCCATTCAGGAAGATGTCCAAGGCATTGCCGTCTCCTCGTATCAAGGCGGGCATATGGAATTTTTTAAATATATGTACGATCTTCTCCAAGAGCGGGGGGCGTCCCACATCCGCATTTACGGCGGCGGGGGCGGCGTCATCATTCCGCGTGAAATCAAAGAGCTGCACGAATATGGCATCGCCCGCATTTTCTCGCCGGAAGACGGCCGCCGCCTCGGCTTGCAAGGGATGATCAACGTCATGCTTGAAGAGTGCGATTTTCCGACCGTGACGGCGGTGACCGATGAAATCGAACGGCTCGCGTCCGGTGATGTGCAGGCGATCGCCCGACTGATTACGCTGTGCGAATATCGCGCCGAGGGGGAAAACAAAGAGGCGGCCGCGGCGGCGGAAGCCGCCATTGAACAAGTGAAGGCGCTCGAGAAGCGCGTGCCGGTGCTCGGCATCACCGGCACAGGCGGAGCGGGGAAAAGCTCGCTCACCGATGAGCTCGTCCGCCGCTTTTTAAACGAAATTCCTGATATCAAAATCGCGATCTTGTCAGTCGACCCGACGAAGCAAAAAACGGGCGGGGCGTTGTTGGGCGACCGCATCCGGATGAACTCGATCAACTCGCCGCGCGTGTACATGAGAAGCTTGGCGACGCGCCATTCCCGCACGGAACTGTCGCCGGCGATCCGCGATGCCATTTCGGTTGTCAAAGCGGCCGGATTTGATCTTGTCATCATTGAAACGAGCGGGATCGGCCAAGGCGACGCCGCCATTACCGAAGTGTGCGACGTGTCGATGTACGTCATGACAAGCGAGTTCGGGGCGCCGACGCAGCTTGAGAAAATCGACATGATCGATTACGCGGATTTGATTGTCATTAATAAATTCGAGCGCAAAGGGTCAGAAGACGCAAAACGGCAAGTGCAAAAACAATATCAGCGCAGCCATCAGCTGTTTGACCGCGATGTTTCGGAAATGCCGGTGTACGGTACGATCGCCAGCCAGTTTAACGATCCGGGCACGAATACGCTCTTTGTCGCGCTCGTTGATACGATCAACAAAAAAACGGGCACGAACTGGAAGACGAGTTTAAAAACGGTCGCCAATGTCGAAAAGCATAATGTCATCATTCCGAACGAGCGCCGCTACTATTTGCGCGAAATCGCGGAAACGGTCCGCTCGTACCACCGCCGCGCCGAGCAGCAAGTCGAGGTTGCGCGCCGCCTCTTCCAAATCGAAGGGGCCATCGAAGCGGCAAAGGAACGGGGCGAAGCTGAAGACGTCATCCGCGCGCTCGAGACGCTCAAAGCGGATTATGAGGCGAAATTGACGCCCGAATCGAAGCGCATTTTAGCGACATGGGAAGAAACAAAAGCAAAATATGCGGCAAAACAATTTGTCACGAAAGTGCGCGATAAAGAAATCGTCACCGAACTGACGACGAAAACGTTGTCCGGTTTGGACATTCCGAAAGTCGTCTTGCCGAAATTCAAAGACTACGGAGAGATTTTGCGCTGGGTGTATAAAGAAAACGTCCCTGGCTCGTTCCCGTATACGGCTGGCGTCTTCCCGTTCAAGCGCCAAGGCGAAGACCCGAAACGGCAGTTTGCCGGCGAAGGGACGCCGGAGCGCACGAACCGCCGCTTCCATTACTTGTGCAAAGAAGACAAGGCGAAGCGGCTCAGCACCGCGTTCGACTCAGTGACGCTCTATGGCGAAGACCCGGACTATCGTCCGGACATTTTCGGCAAAATCGGAGAAAGCGGCGTCAGCGTCTGTACACTTGATGATATGAAAAAGCTGTACAAAGGGTTTGACTTGTGCGACCCGCTCACATCGGTGTCGATGACGATCAACGGACCGGCTCCGATTTTGCTGGCGATGTTTATGAATACGGCGATCGACCAGCAAGTCGAGAAAAAGGAAGCCGAGCTTGGCCGCCCGCTCACGCCGGAAGAGTACGAACAAGTGAAGGAATGGACGCTGCAAACGGTGCGCGGCACGGTGCAAGCCGATATTTTGAAAGAAGACCAAGGGCAAAACACGTGCATTTTCTCGACCGATTTCGCCTTAAAAATGATGGGCGACATTCAAGAGTATTTCATCAAGCACCGCGTCCGCAACTACTACTCGGTGTCGATCTCCGGCTACCATATCGCCGAGGCGGGGGCGAACCCGATCACGCAATTGGCGTTTACGCTTGCGAACGGCTTTACGTATGTCGAGTATTACTTGAGCCGCGGCATGCACATTGACGATTTTGCGCCGAACTTGTCGTTTTTCTTCAGCAACGGCCTCGATCCGGAGTATTCGGTCATCGGCCGCGTCGCCCGCCGCATTTGGGCGATCGTCATGCGCGAAAAATACGGCGCTAATGAACGAAGCCAAAAGCTGAAATACCATATCCAAACGTCCGGCCGTTCGTTGCACGCGCAGGAGATCGACTTCAACGACATCCGCACGACGTTGCAGGCGCTTCTGGCGATTTATGACAACTGCAACTCGCTGCATACGAACGCCTATGACGAAGCGATCACGACACCGACCGAAGAGTCGGTTCGTCGGGCGATGGCGATCCAACTCATTATCACGAAAGAGTTTGGCCTGACCAAAAACGAAAACCCGCTCCAAGGGTCGTTCATTATTGAAGAGTTGACCGACTTGGTCGAAGAAGCGGTGTTGCAAGAGTTTGAACGGCTCAACGACCGCGGCGGCGTGCTCGGGGCGATGGAGATGCAATACCAGCGCGGCAAAATTCAAGACGAATCTCTTTACTATGAAACGAAGAAACATAGCGGCGAACTGCCGATCATCGGCGTCAACACATTCTTAAACCCGAACCCGCCGTCAGAGGAGGAACTGAACAACATCCAGCTCGCCCGGGCGACGTATGAAGAAAAAGAGACGCAAATCCGCAACTTGCGCGAATTCCAAGAGCGGAACAAAGACAAAGCCGGCCCGGCGCTTGAACGGTTAAAACAAGTGGCAACAAGCGGCGGCAACATTTTCGAAGAATTGATGGAAACGGTTAAAACGGCCAGCCTCGGGCAAATCACCCGCGCCTTGTACGAAGTTGGCGGACAATACCGGCGGAATATGTAATTCAAGGGCGTTTCGTTGTTTGCGGCTTTAGATGGGCGGCCTCGATCACAATGGACAACGGCCCGTTGTCCTTTGGTGGATCGGTAGAATGATCAGCAACGGCCGTTGGCGTGCCGGCCCGCCGGAAGCGAAACGAACGGAACGCGGATTGGGCCAAAAGATCAAGACGAATTGGCTTCGTAAGGAAAAGTGGAGCGGCGTGACCAAAGGTGACTTTGACAACGGATATGTCGGAAGGAGGGCTGCCCTCGCCGCAGGGTTGCCCTCTTTTGCTTTTTTCGGCAAATGGGTAGCATAAACCCCGACAATTTGTTTATAATGAATGGTATGTATTCCACACTTGCATTCATTGGTTTCATTATATAGAAGGGGAGTGCTGAACTTGAGCCTGCAGCAGCAATACTCTCAAGAGGAATTGCAGGAAATGTCGTTCGTCGAGCTGGCGAACCTTATTTTGCTTGACAAGCGGGAGGCGCTGCCGTTTGATCAACTCGTCCGTGAAGCAGCAGCGCTGGCTGGCATATCGGAAGAAGAGATGGAGGCGCGGCTGGCCCAATATTACACCGATTTAAACATCGACGGCCGGTTTATTTGCGTTGGAGAAAACGTCTGGGGATTGCGCGCATGGTATCCGTTCGACCAGACAGAAGACGAAACGGTGACGATCGTCAAGCCGAAGAAGAAAAAAGCGCTTGATGATGAATACGATGAATACGATGAGTTGCTTGACGAAGAAGATCTCGATTACGACGATTTGGATGAATATGATGAGGAAGAGCTCGAGCTTGATGAAGACGAGCTCTTGGAAGATGAAGAATTCGATTTGGACGAAGATGTCGCGTTTGACGACGACCTCCTTGGCGATGAAGAGTTTGAGCTCGACGATGCACCGCTCGATGAAGAACTTGATCTCGAAGAGCCGGAGGAAGACGAATAACCGCTTGACTTTGCCAGGGGAACCCGGTACAATGTGTGTTGGGCTCTTGAAAACGAACAAATGGATCGCTCCCTTACGTACGGTAAGCGGAGCGTTTTTTATTTGCGCCTTTCGCAAACACTGAAACTGTTACCGCAATTTCGGCAAGGGGGAAGACAAAATGACGAAATACATTTTTGTGACAGGCGGCGTTGTTTCCTCGCTCGGAAAAGGGATTACGGCGGCTTCGCTCGGGCGTTTGTTGAAAAACCGCGGGTTGAACGTGACGATTCAAAAGTTTGACCCATACATCAACATCGACCCAGGGACGATGAGCCCGTACCAGCACGGCGAGGTGTTCGTCACCGACGACGGGGCGGAAACGGATTTGGACTTGGGGCATTATGAACGATTCATTGATATTAATTTGAACAAATACAGCAACGTGACGACAGGAAAAATTTATTCCGCCGTCATCCGCAAAGAGCGGCGCGGCGATTACTTGGGCGGCACGGTGCAAGTCATCCCGCACATTACCAACGAAATTAAAGAGCGCGTCTTCCGTGCCGGAAGAGAGACGAACGCCGATGTCGTCATTACGGAAATCGGCGGCACGGTCGGCGATATTGAATCGCTTCCGTTTTTAGAAGCCATCCGCCAAATCAAAAGCGATGTCGGCCGCGAAAACGTCATGTACATCCATTGCACGCTCGTGCCGTACATCAAGGCTGCTGGGGAAATGAAAACGAAGCCGACGCAGCATAGCGTGAAAGAATTGCGCAGCCTCGGCATTCAGCCGAACGTCATCGTCGTGCGCACGGAAATGCCGATGCCGCAAGAAATGAAAGAAAAAATCGCCCTCTTTTGCGACATTGACCCGAGAGCGGTCATTGAATCGCGCGATGCGGATACGCTGTATGCGGTCCCGCTTATGCTTCAAGAACAAAAGCTGGACCAAATCGTGTGCGAACATTTGCGCCTCAACTGCCGCGAAGCGGATATGACCGAATGGAAGGCGCTCGTCGAGAAAGTGCGCAACTTATCGAAAACGACGAAAATCGCTTTGGTTGGCAAATACGTCGAGCTTCCGGACGCTTACATTTCCGTGGTCGAAGCGCTTCGCCATGCCGGCTATGCGTTTGATACGGATATTGACATTCAATGGGTGAATGCGGAGCACGTGACGCGCGACAATGCAGCGGAGTTGCTGAAAGAAGCGGACGGCATTTTGGTTCCGGGCGGGTTCGGCGACCGCGGGGTCGAAGGGAAGATTGAGGCGATCCGCTACGCCCGCGAGCAGCGCGTGCCGTTTTTGGGCATTTGCTTAGGAATGCAGCTCGCCTCGATTGAATTTGCTCGCCATGTTGTCGGGTTGTCCGGCGCCCATTCGTCCGAGTTTGACCCGAACACGCCGCATCCGATCATCGACTTGCTTCCGGAACAAAAGGATGTCGAAGATTTAGGCGGCACGCTCCGCCTCGGCTTGTATCCGTGCAAGCTACAGGAAGGAACGCTTGCTTACGCCGCCTACGGCGATGAAGTCATTTACGAGCGCCATCGCCATCGGTACGAATTCAACAACCAATACCGGCCGATCATGGAAGAGCACGGCTTCGTCTTTTCCGGCACGAGCCCGGACGGACGGTTGGTTGAAGTGATCGAACTCAGGGACCATCCGTGGTTCGTCGCCGCGCAATTTCATCCGGAATTCACCTCGCGCCCGACGCGGCCGCAGCCGCTGTTCCGCGAGTTTGTCAGAGCGTCGCTGAAACAGTGACGAAAAAGGGGCTGTCCCAAAAAGCCGCCGAACGGCCTTTTGGGTTCAGCCCCCTTTCTTTTTTTCAAGCACGATGCTCGTTTGGCTAGGCACGGCTTCTCTTCTTCTTTGCCTTCAGCCGGCGGGAGAGGCTCGTTTGGATGGCGGCCGTTACTCATATTCCGCCAAAATTTCATCGAGCAACACACGCAGCCCGTAGTAGACAAAGGAAGCCGTGATGATCGTCGGCATGCCGATGCGGCGGCCGTCTTCGGTCGGCACGAGCGGGCGGGAAAGTTTGCTGTCGATAAAGACGGCGGCCATATCGGCCAGTCCGGGTTCATCCTTGACGAGCGCCGCGACGGCGACTGCATCGACGCCGTGCTTCTGCAGCTGTTCGACAAGGCGAATGGCCTCAGGATCATTGGAAAAGCGGGCAAACAAAAGCGCTCGGTCCGTCTCCTGCCAGTCATCGGTTGCTGTCGGCTCAAGCCGTTTGGCTTTTGGCAGCGGATCGGGGCCAAGAAGCGCGGCGGTGACGACCGCATCGAGTTCGCCTATGCCATACAGCCAAATGCATCCATCGCCGATGGCGGCCTGAGCGAGCAGACGCGCCCCGTCTTCGAGCGCCAGCTCCTCGTCCGCGGCGATTTTTTGCAACAATCCGATCGTTTGCGTCGTCAAAATTTTCACGGTTCGGCCTCCCTTCGCCGCTATTATACAAAATCGGCAAACAACAAGAAAAGCAAGCAGGAAATGGGTTTGCCAAATGCGAAACATTAATAGGGAGAAAACAGGGAATAGAGGTGCATAACGGTGGGAAACAAAATTTTGATTGTCGACGACCAGTATGGCATCCGCATTTTGCTCAATGAAGTGTTTCAGCGGGAAGGGTATGTAACGTATCAAGCAGCCAACGGCATGCAGGCGCTCGAAATCGCCCGCAAACATCACCCCAATCTTGTGCTTCTTGATATGAAAATTCCTGGCATGGACGGCATTGAAATTTTAAAACGGTTAAAAGACATCGATCCGGATATTAAGGTGATCATCATGACCGCCTACGGGGAGCTTGATATGATTCAAGAAACGAAAGAGCTCGGGGCGCTTATGCATTTTGCCAAGCCGTTTGATATTGACGATTTGCGCGCTGCCGTCAAAAAATACATTACTGCCTAGACGGCGCCATCGATGGGCGGCTTTCCTTTGGCAAAGAAAGTGCATCGATGGACATTGATGACGCTGTCGTCTTTAGGAGAATAAAGGATGGAAATGTTGCTGTTTTGCCGGCAAGTTGGTATGCTTATAACGTAGATGGATTTTGCGCCTGTGGGCCCAGTCATCGCCAAGGCGACAAAGACGACGATCAGCTAAGGAGGATGTAACCATGCCGTTAGTATCGATGAAAGAGATGCTCAACGAGGCGCTGCGCGGCAAATACGCGGTCGGTCAATTTAACATTAACAACTTGGAGTGGACGCAAGCCATTTTAGCGGCGGCCGAAGAGGAAAAATCGCCGGTCATTCTTGGTGTCTCCGAAGGGGCGGCTCGCTATATGAGCGGATTCAAAACGGTCGTCAACATGGTCAAAGGCTTAATGGAAGACATGAACATCACCGTTCCGGTCGCCATCCATCTCGACCATGGATCGAGCTTTGAAAAATGCAAAGCGGCGATTGACGCCGGGTTCACCTCGGTTATGATTGACGCCTCTCACCATCCATTTGAAGAAAACGTCCGCATCACCTCGCAAGTCGTTGAATATGCTCATGCGCGCGGCGTTTCGGTCGAAGCGGAGCTCGGCATCGTCGGCGGGCAGGAAGACGACGTCGTCGGCGAAGGAATCATTTACGCCGACCCGAAAGAGTGCGAAGAGCTGGTCAAACGGACAGGCGTCGACTGTCTCGCTCCGGCGCTCGGTTCTGTGCACGGCCCATACAAAGGAGAGCCGAAGCTCGGATTTGCCGAAATGGAACAAATCCGCGACTTAACCGGCGTTCCGCTTGTGCTTCACGGCGGCACCGGCATTCCGACCGAGCAAATTCAGCGCGCTATTTCCCTTGGCACATCGAAAATCAATGTCAATACGGAAAATCAAATGGCGTTTACGAAAGTCGTCCGCGAGCTGCTTGCCAAAGACCCGAACGTATACGACCCGCGCAAAATCATCGGCCCGGGCCGCGACGCCATCAAAGCGACGGTCATTGGCAAAATGCGCGAGTTCGGCTCGTCTGGAAAAGCGGTGCGATAACGAGCGGGATCAACGCAGCGGCTCAGCAGGCGGCGTTTGGCCGCCGCACGGCCGTCTTTGCATGTGCAACGAATAACAAGGAGGGTCAACCGTGAAATTTTTCATCGACACTGCCAACTTGGAAGAAATCAAACACGCCCATGAACTCGGCATTTTGGCCGGAGTGACGACCAACCCGAGCCTTGTGGCGAAGGAGAACGTATCGTTCCATGATCGGTTGCGCGAAATTACATCGATCGTTTCCGGTTCGGTGAGCGCCGAAGTCATTTCGACCGACGCTGCCGGCATGATCGCTGAAGGCGAAGAGCTGGCGAAAATCGCTCCGAACATTACGATCAAAGTGCCGATGACGCCGGAAGGCTTAAAAGCAGTCAAGGCGTTCAGCGAAAAAGGGATTCAAACGAACGTGACGCTTGTGTTCACCGCCAACCAGGCGCTCTTGGCCGCACGCGCCGGCGCGACGTACGTCTCTCCGTTCCTCGGCCGCCTCGATGACATCGGCCATAACGGTTTAGAGCTCATTTCCACCATCGCTGAGATTTTCAACATTCATGGCATTGAAACGGAAATCATCGCCGCTTCGATCCGCCATCCGCACCACGTGACGGAAGCGGCGCTGCGCGGGGCGCATATTGCCACGGTTCCGTACAAGGTGCTTATGCAATTGTTCAACCATCCGCTGACCGATCAAGGAATTGAGAAGTTTCTCGCCGACTGGAATCGGCAAAAATGAAAGTAAGCCGTTTGCCTCTTGGGTGAAGCGGGCTCGCTCTGCCGCGTTCAGGCCGGAAGTGATGAGCCCGCCCGGCTTTGCTTTTTCGTCCCAGGGGTGAAGCCAACTTCCGAGCAAAGAAGGGAGACGACGATGGATAAAATGAAAATTATCGGCGGAGATCGGCTGCGGGGAACGATCAAAGTGAGCGGTGCGAAAAACAGCGCGGTCGCTTTGATTCCTGCAGCGATTTTGGCCGATTCGCCGGTGACGATCGAGGGGTTGCCGGACATTTCCGACGTGCACATTTTAGGAAGCTTGATCGAAGAAATCGGCGGCTCGTTTTCGTTTGACGGCAAAGAGGCGGTCATCGACCCAACGAATATGGTGTCCATGCCGCTTCCAAATGGGAAGGTGAAAAAGCTGCGCGCCTCCTACTATTTGATGGGGGCGATGCTTGGCCGCTTCAAAAGAGCGGTTGTCGGCTTGCCGGGCGGATGTCATCTCGGTCCGCGCCCGATTGACCAGCATATCAAAGGGTTTGAGGCGCTGGGAGCCACCGTAACGAACGAGCAGGGCGCCATTTACTTGCGCGCGGAGGAACTGCGCGGAGCCCGCATTTTTTTGGACGTCGTCAGCGTCGGCGCGACGATCAACATCATGCTGGCGGCGGTGCGCGCCAAAGGGCGGACGATTATCGAAAATGCGGCGAAAGAGCCGGAAATCATCGATGTAGCGACATTGCTTTCGAATATGGGCGCGAAAATCAAAGGAGCCGGCACCGATGTGATCCGCATTGACGGCGTCGAAAAATTATCGGGCTGCCGCCATGCCATCATCCCGGATCGGATCGAAGCCGGGACGTACATGATCGCCGCCGCGGCCACCAATGGCGAAGTCGTCGTCGACAACGTCATCCCGCAGCACGTTGAATCGCTGACGGCCAAATTGCGCGAAATGGGGGTGCGCGTGGAGACGGGGGAAGATCAAATTCTCGTCTGCGGCACCGACGTTTTGAAAGCGGTTGACGTCAAGACGCTCGTCTATCCGGGCTTCCCAACTGATCTGCAGCAGCCGTTTACCGCGCTGCTGACAAAAGCCAACGGCACAAGCGTCGTCACCGACACGATTTACAGCGCCCGCTTCAAGCATGTCGATGAATTGCGGCGCATGAACGCCAATGTAAAAGTCGAAGGCCGCTCAGCCATCGTCACCGGCCCCGTCAAACTGCAAGGGGCGAAAGTGAAGGCGAGCGATTTGCGCGCCGGGGCGGCGCTTGTCATTGCCGGGCTGATGGCTGAAGGAGTGACGGAGATCACCGGCGTCGAGCATATCGACCGCGGCTACAGCAACCTCGTCGAAAAACTGTCTGACATCGGCGCCACCATTTGGCGCGAAAAAATGACCGATGAAGAAATCGAGCAAGTGAAAAACGCGTAACGTCCAGTCGACAAAGGGGAAGGGGAGAACGACGATGGAACGAAGCTTATCGATGGAACTCGTGCGCGTCACCGAAGCGGCGGCGCTTGCCGCCGCCCGCTGGATGGGGCGCGGGAAAAAGAATGAGGCTGATGACGCCGCGACGTCGGCGATGCGCGACGTGTTTGACACCGTGCCGATGAAAGGCACCGTCGTCATCGGCGAAGGGGAAATGGACGAAGCGCCGATGCTGTATATCGGGGAAAAGCTCGGCAACGGCTATGGCCCGCGCGTCGATGTCGCTGTCGACCCGCTTGAAGGGACGAACATCGTCGCTTCCGGGGGATGGAACGCCTTGGCTGTCGTCGCTGTCGCTGACCACGGTCATCTGCTTCACGCGCCGGACATGTACATGGAGAAAATCGCCGTCGGGCCGGAAGCGGTCGGGATGATTGACATTGAGGCGCCGATCATCGACAATTTAAAGGCGGTGGCGAAGGCGAAAAACAAAGATATTGAAGACGTCGTCGCGGTTGTTCTCAACCGTCCGCGCCATGAGCGTCTCATTCATGAGCTGCGTGAAGCCGGCGCCCGCATTAAGCTCATCAATGACGGCGATGTCGCCGCCGCCATTAACACGGCGTTTGACCATACCGGCGTTGACATTTTGTTCGGCTCGGGCGGCGCGCCGGAAGGAGTGCTCGCCGCGGTCGCGTTGAAATGCCTTGGTGGCGAACTGCAAGGGAAGCTGCTGCCGCAAAACGACGATGAAGTCGAGCGGTGCAAACAAATGGGCATTGACGTCAACAAAGTGCTGCGCATGGACGATTTGGTGAAAGGAGACGACGCGATTTTTGCCGCCACCGGCGTCACCGACGGCGAGCTGTTGCGCGGCGTGCGGCTGAAAGGGGCGTACGGCCTCACCCACTCCGTCGTCATGCGGGCCAAGTCCGGCACGGTCCGCTTCATCGAAGGGCGGCACAGTTTGAAGAAAAAACCGAACTTAGTCATCAAATGATATCCTACCATCCGGCCGGGCGCCGGAGCCGCGCCTGGCTCGGAAAAACAAAAAAATATTGATTAAAAAGAAGAAAAAAGGGTAAAATAGTCGTGTTGCTTATGCAAAAATAAGCTCTGCCATTCTACTTCTTTATTTCATTTCAGCCTTCATCATCTTCGAAATGAATCCCTTCGCCTGTCGAATTGATGACCAATACGTCCGAACACGAACGATGGGAGAATAGGAAAATTTGCAAAGTGTGGTGTCAAGATGGAATTAACGTTAGCAGCACTAGAAAACATGAAATTGAAGGAGCTGTATGAGCTCGCCAAGCAATACAAAATTTCATACTACAGCAAGTTGACGAAAAAGGAGCTTATTTTTGCGATTTTGAAAGCGCGTGCCGAACAAGACGGCCTCTTTTTCATGGAAGGCATCCTCGAAATCATTCCGTCGGAAGGATTCGGCTTTTTGCGCCCGATCAACTATTCCCCGAGCTCGGAAGACATTTACATTTCCGCTTCCCAAATCCGCCGTTTTGATTTGCGCAACGGGGATAAAGTATCCGGCAAAGTGCGGCCGCCGAAAGAAAATGAACGCTACTTCGGCTTGCTTCATGTCGAAGCGGTCAACGGCGAAGACCCGGAAGTCGCCAAGGAGCGCGTTCACTTTCCAGCGTTGACGCCGCTTTACCCGAATCGGCAAATGAAGCTGGAGACAACGCCGGACAAGCTGTCGACCCGCATCATCGACTTGATCGCTCCCGTCGGCTTTGGCCAGCGCGGGTTGATCGTCGCGCCGCCGAAAGCTGGCAAGACGATGCTGCTGAAGGAAATTGCCAACAGCATCACCACAAACCACCCGGATGTCGAGTTGATCGTCTTGCTCATTGACGAACGGCCGGAAGAAGTGACCGACATCGAGCGGTCGGTGCAAGGCGATGTCGTCAGCTCGACGTTTGATGAGGTGCCGGAAAACCATATTAAAGTGGCCGAGCTTGTCTTAGAACGGGCGATGCGATTAGTTGAGCATAAGCGTGACGTCGTCATTTTAATGGACAGCATCACCCGCCTCGCCCGGGCGTACAACTTGGTCATTCCGCCGAGCGGACGCACGCTCTCAGGAGGGATCGACCCAGCGGCGTTTCATCGCCCGAAGCGGTTTTTCGGCGCGGCGCGCAACATCGAAGAAGGCGGCAGCTTGACGATTTTGGCGACCGCCCTCATTGACACCGGGTCGCGCATGGATGACGTCATTTACGAGGAATTTAAAGGCACCGGCAACATGGAGCTCCATCTTGACCGCTCGCTCGCCGAGCGCCGCATTTTTCCGGCGATTGACATTCGCCGCTCGGGAACGCGCAAAGAGGAGCTGCTCATCCCGAAAGAACATTTGGAAAAGCTGTGGGCGATCCGCAAAACGATGGCCGATTCGCCCGACTTTATCGAGCGGTTTTTGAACAAATTGCGCCGGACGAAGTCAAACGAAGAGTTTTTCGCCTTGCTCGATCAGGAGTGGAAACAGGGCGGCCCGCCCCGTCTGTAGGCAGTTGGCGGAATTTGCCGCGAATCGCCCGTTGCAAACTGACAGAAAAGCTGTTATAATCTTAACATGTGTGTTTTGGCTATCGCCTTTTGGTTTGTGCGATCCGTGATTTGCACCGGCTGGGTTCGCTTCGGTGGAGCCCCAGCTGTTCCATGCGCTGCGCCTTGCCAAACGGGCGGGCGCGCATAAGCATGAAGCGTTCCATGCTACGAATCACTCTGTTTCGATAAGATACAGGGCGGAAGGAGATGAAAACGATGAAACAAGGCATCCATCCAGAGTACAAAAAAGTCATCGTCCGTTGCGCATGCGGCAACGAATTCGAAAGCGGTTCGGTCAAAGACGAGCTGCGCGTGGAGATTTGCTCGGAATGCCATCCGTTCTTCACGGGCAAACAAAAATTTGTTACGGCAGCGGGCCGCGTGGATAAATTCAATAAAAAATACGGCCTTAAGTAACAAGGACGTGACGAAAGCAGGCAAGCGAAACTTGCCTGCTTTTTCGTGAGAGCAGATGGAAGGCCGGTTGCTTATCAAGCTGATCCCGCTGATCGTTGCGATGGCAGACGGCAAGGAGCGGCCGATGGTTTGAGGACAGTGTTGTGTGAAAGGAGAGGCCCCGATGTACGTGATGACGCAGTCCGGCTGGCTTGAGCTCATTTGTGGATGCATGTTTTCCGGCAAATCAGAAGAATTGATTCGCCGCGTCCGCCGCGCTCAGTTTGCCAAGCAGGAAGTGAAAGTGTTCAAACCGACGATCGACAATCGTTATAGCGAAGACGCAGTCGTGTCGCACAACGGCAATTCGGTGATCGCCATTCCGGTCGCGACGCCGGCGGAAATGTTCCGCTACATTTCCGCCGCCACCGACGTCGTCGCCATCGATGAAATACAGTTTTTTTCCGACGACATCATCGATGTGGTGCAAACGCTCGCTGATTGCGGCTACCGCGTCATCGCCGCGGGGCTCGACCAAGATTTTCGCGGCGAACCGTTTGGCCCCGTGCCGGCGCTGATGGCGATCGCGGAGTCGGTGACGAAGCTGCAGGCGGTTTGCACGGTATGCGGTTCCCCGGCCAGCCGGACGCAGCGGCTCATTAACGGTGCGCCCGCCTCTTATGACGATCCGGTGATTCTCGTCGGCGCCAGTGAAGCGTATGAGCCGCGCTGCCGCCATCACCACGAGGTGCCCGGCAAACCGAAAAAGCGGTACAACCGCCCGCTTGCTGGACATACGGGTGAGTGACGGTGAGGCGATCATCGATGTTGTTCGATCGTTTACAATCTCCCACCTCTACGCGTTTGCGTAGGTGAGAGAGCGTTCAAGGCTTACTACGTATCATCAATGGCGGTCATGGACATCCTAACAGCTAAGGAGGCGAAAAAGGATGAGACGCATCTGGCTGTTAGGAATGATCTTACTGCTTTCGGCCTGTTCGTTGAATCCGGATCATCCGTCCTACCGCCAGCAAAGCGAGGACAAAAACGGCGCGCGGCTGATGACGGACGGGCGGCCGAAAATCGACGCCGACCGCGACTTGTACAACAACTTCGACGATCCGGAAAAGGTGCGGCAAAACCCGAATTTTATCAGCTTGACCGAAGGAAGCGAAAACCAGCGCGCCGATACGCGCAAGGCAGCGCAACTCATTGAGCGGTACACCGATTACCACGCCGACTCCATCTGGTTTCACGGCGGCAATATGTATGTGACGGTCGATGTGCCGGAAGAGCTGTCTGACGAGGAGCGGCAGCGCGAGGCGCAACGCATTGACAAGCTGCTGACAAAAGCGATCCCGACATACGAGATCATCGTGCGCGTCAACTGAGAGCTCCCGCTTGCCAAAAGCGGGGGTTTTTGTTTGGCTTCATTTCATGCTATAATCTAAAATTAGACTGTGTGGGAAAAACAGAGGTGAATGATGTGTTTGACCGGTTGGAAGCTGTGGAGCAACGGTATGAAAAGCTCAATGAACTGTTGATGGACCCCGATGTCATCAACGATCCGAAAAAGCTGCGCGATTATTCCAAAGAGCAGGCGGATTTGGAAGAAACGGTGCAAACGTACCGCGAATACAAATCGGTTCGCGAGCAGCTGGCCGAAGCGAAAGCGATGCTCGAAGAAAAGCTGGAGCCGGAGCTGCGCGAGATGGTGAAAGAGGAAATCGGCGAACTGGAAGAACGGGAAGAGGCGCTCGTTGAAAAGCTGAAAGTGTTGCTCTTGCCGAAAGATCCGAACGATGAGAAAAACGTCATTATGGAAATCCGCGCGGCCGCCGGCGGCGAAGAGGCGGCGCTATTTGCCGGCGACTTGTACCGGATGTATACGCGCTATGCGGAATCGCAAGGGTGGAAGACGGAAGTGATCGAAGCGAGCCCGACCGGCCTCGGCGGCTATAAAGAAATCATTTTTATGATCAACGGCAAAGGGGCGTATTCAAAACTGAAGTTTGAAAACGGCGCGCACCGCGTCCAGCGCGTCCCGGAAACGGAGTCAGGCGGGCGCATCCATACGTCGACGGCGACGGTCGCCTGCCTGCCGGAGATGGAAGAAATCGAAGTCGAAATCAATGAAAAAGACATTCGCGTCGACACGTTCGCCTCAAGCGGACCGGGCGGGCAAAGCGTCAACACGACGATGTCGGCCGTGCGCCTCACCCATATTCCGACCGGCATTGTCGTCACGTGCCAAGACGAAAAATCGCAAATCAAAAACAAAGAAAAAGCGATGAAAGTATTGCGCGCCCGCATTTACGATAAATACCAGCAAGAAGCGCGCGCTGAATACGACCAAACGCGCAAGCAAGCTGTCGGCACCGGCGATCGTTCTGAACGCATTCGCACGTACAACTTCCCGCAAAACCGCGTCACCGACCACCGCATCGGACTGACGATCCAAAAGCTCGATCAAGTGCTCGATGGGCATTTGGATGAAATCATCGAGGCGCTCATTTTGGACGACCAAGCGAAAAAATTGGAGCAAGCGAACGATGCGTCGTAACGTACATGAAGTCCTCGCCTGGGCTTCTTCTTTTTTGCGCGCCCACGGAAAAGAGGAGCGGGCGGCGGAGTGGCTATTGTGCCACCATTTGCGCACCGATCGGGCCGGGCTGTTCGCCCGCTGGCGCGAGCCGGTCGACGAAGCGGTATATGAACGGTTTGCGGCCGATGTGCGCCGCCATGCGGTGGACCATGTGCCGATTCAATATTTGATCGGCTATGAATCGTTTTACGGCCGGCCGTTTCTTGTCAACCGCCATGTGTTAATCCCGCGCCCGGAAACGGAAGAACTTGTGCTTGGCGTCCTAAAGCGGGTGCCGCGCCTATTTGCTGGTCGGAAGCGGATCGATGTCGTTGACGTCGGCACTGGCAGCGGGGCGATCGCCGTGACATTGGCGCTGGAGAACAAAGCGCTGTCCGTGACGGCAATCGACATTTCCACAGAAGCGCTCGCGGTCGCCCGTGAAAACGCCCGGCGGCTCGGGGCGAACGTTTCATTTTTGTGCGGCGATTTGCTGCAGCCGTTCATTGTCATGGGGCGGACGGTCGATGTCGTCGTTTCCAATCCGCCGTACATTCCAGAGACGGACGCCGCTATGCTTTCCCCGGTCGTCAAAAACTATGAGCCGCACACGGCGCTCTTTGGCGGCCGCGACGGGCTTGATTTTTACCGCCGCTTCGCCCGCGAGCTGCCGCTTGTGCTCGGTGCGCCGGCGCTTGCCGCTTTTGAAGTCGGCGCCGGGCAAGGGGAAGCAGTGGCGGCGCTCTTGGCCGCAGCGTTTCCAGAAGCCGAAGTGGAAGTTGATTTTGACCTCAACGGCAAAGACCGGATGGTGTACATGACGCGGCCGAAAAACGGGAAAAAGTGTTAGATTGATAGGTTTAAAAACGAGCGGCGCCGTCCACAATGAAAGGTGAAAGGACGGTGCCGATGATGACCATCAAAGGAAATGCCATTGCTATATGTTTATATATCATTCTATTAACGACAGGCGTACTCGTCGAGCTGTACGGCCACAAGACGGACGCCGGGGCGAACGCGGCGGTCGCCATCCCTGATGAGGCAATCCGCCTGCGCATTTTAGCCAACAGCGACGCCGATGAAGACCAACAATTGAAGCGAAAAGTGCGTGATGCGGTCAATGCGCAAATCAACGGCTGGGTGGCCGAACTCACTTCGTTTGAGGAAGCAAAGCGCGTCATTCGCTCCCACCTGCCGGACATCGAGCAGACGGTCGCCCGCGTGTTGCGCGATGAACAAAGCGATCAAACGTACAAAGTGGAGTTTGGCCCGGTTCATTTTCCGACGAAAGTGTACGGCAACTACGTATATCCGGCTGGCATCTATGATGCCGTGCTGATCACGCTTGGGGAAGGAAAAGGAGCAAACTGGTGGTGTGTTCTGTTCCCGCCGCTTTGTTTTCTCGATTTTTCCAACAGCGATGCGGTGATGATGGCGGCGAACCGATCGCCTGCAGGAACGAATGAACCGGTGTCGGCTGAGAGCGTCCGGTCAATGGAAGCCGGGTCGAAGCAAAACAGCGAGTCGGCCGAAGCGGAAGCTGAGGCGATGCGAAGCGGCGAGCGGGTCGCCGAACCGGATGAATCGAAAGAGGAGAGGACCGCAATGGTGGAAACCGAAGATCGCGCCGCTTCTTCCGCCCATGCGGATGGCGAGAAGGACAAAGGGCACACTGATGATCAAGAATCGTCCTTCGCCGTCATGGTCGAGCCGGAACAGCCGGTGGAAGTAAAATTTTTCTTCAAAGAGTGGCTCAGCCATCTCATTCCATAAGCATCTATCCACAAAGTTATCCACAAAAATAACAAGTTTATTCACAATTTGTGTATAACTGTGGAAAGGCGTCGGGCGGCGGATCTGACGCTTGTAAAAAAAGCCGCCATTTTCAAGGCGAATCACGGCAATAGAGAAGGTGAAACGATTGAAAACGCGTGTTTGGGTTGTGGATAATATTGTTGATAAACGGCAAGTTTATCCACAAATACGAGAGGCGGTTGAATGGCTGCGGGCCGGGGAAGTCATCGCATTCCCGACAGAAACGGTGTACGGGTTGGGGGCCGATGCGGCCAATACGGCGGCGGTGGAAAAAATTTTCGCCGCCAAAGGGCGGCCGAGCGACAATCCGCTCATCGTGCACGTCGCTCATATCGCGCAAGCGGAGGCGGTGGCTGCTTCGATCCCGACGGTGGCGAAAACATTGATGGAGCGGTTTTGGCCGGGGCCGCTCACGTTAGTATTGCCAAAACGGGCCGGAGCGGTGTCTGAACGGGTGACGGCCGGGCTGCCGACGGTGGCGGTGCGCATGCCGGATCACCCGCTGGCGCTGGCGTTGATCGAGGCGAGCGGCTTGGCGTTGGCCGCCCCGAGCGCGAACCGGTCAGGAAGGCCGAGTCCGACGACGGCGGCGCACGTGCTCGCCGATTTAGACGGGCGGATCGCCGGGGTGATCGACGGCGGGCCGACCGGCGTGGGCGTCGAATCGACGGTGCTCGATTGCAGTGGGGACGTGCCGACGATTTTGCGCCCGGGAGGGGTGACGAAAGAGGCGCTTATTGAGGCGATCGGCCGCGTTGAAGAGGCCGCTGCTGTGGACGACGAGGCGGCGCCGAAAGCGCCGGGGATGAAATATACGCATTATGCGCCGAAAGCGCCGCTTTGGATCGTCGCCGGCCCGCCCGCGTTTTTGCAGCGGCTTGTCGATGAAAGCCGGGCGGAAGGGAAAACGGTCGGCGTGTTGACGACCGAGGAAAATCGGGATCAGTATGCGGCCGATGTCGTGCTGCCGTGCGGAATGCGCCAGGCGCTTGAGACGGTCGCGAGCCGGCTGTACGACACGCTGCGCCGATTTGATGAAACGAACGTCGATCTCATTTACAGCGAGGCGTTTCCGGAAGAAGGAATCGGCGCCGCGATCATGAACCGGCTCCGCAAAGCAGCCGGCGGACGCGTCATCAGCGAACAGCGGAAATGAAAGGGCGGCCGCCTGCCTTGGGGGATGCCGTTTCCAAACGCCAAACCGGTCTGTTGCGAACCGGTTTTTTCTTTTCCGTCCGCCCGTCAATCAGGCGGCGCCCATTGGCTGCCCGCCTGCTTCTAAACCGCCCTGGACGTGCATATGTTAGCAATAAGGCCGGTCCGGGAGGGAAGAAACATGGGCGCATTCATCGGCGAAATCATCGCGCTGTCAATGATGGCGCTGGCGCTGGGCATGGACGCGTTTTCAGTCGCTTTAGGAATGGGGCTGTTGCGCCTCCGGCTGCGGCAAATGTTTTATATCGGGTTGACGATCGGCTTGTTTCATATTCTCATGCCGCTTGCTGGCATGGCGGTCGGCCGCCTGCTGTCGCGCGAGTTCGGAAGCGTCGCGACATACGCGGGCGGGGCGCTGCTGTTATGGCTTGGCGTGCAAATGATCATCGCCTCGTTCCGGAGGGACGACGGCTCGCCGCTGTTTCCGCGCGGGGTGGGGTTGCTTTTTTTTGCGTTCAGCGTCAGCCTAGACAGCTTTTCCGTCGGGCTGAGCCTTGGCATTTTCGGAGCGCGGACGATGGTGACGATTTTGCTGTTTGGTCTGTTCAGCATGGTGCTGACATGGGTTGGGCTTTTTGTCGGCCGCCATTTTCAGCAATGGCTCGGTTCTTACAGCGAAGCGCTCGGCGGCAGCATTTTGCTGGCGTTCGGGCTCAAGCTGCTTTTTCTATAAACGGCGGCAGGCGGTTTTCCTTCAGTGGAAAAAAGCGGACTGCCTGCTTTTTTTGCTCTTTTCCCTATGGTATATTGATGGTAAGTCATTGATGTGAAGAGGTGGTTGTATGCCATACCGCATTTTGTTCGTCTGCACGGGCAATACGTGCCGGAGCCCGATGGCCGCTGCATTGTTGGAGAATAAGCAGCTGCCAGGCGTCGAGGTGAAATCGGCCGGCGTGTTTGCGGCGGAAGGAAGCGAGGCGTCGGTCCATGCCAAGACGGTGTTGAAGGAAAAAGGAATCGAAGCGGCCCATCGCTCCTCGCAGCTGAAAAAAGAGCATATCGACTGGGCGACGCACGTGCTGGCGATGACATCCGGCCATAAAGAAATGATCGTCGAGCGCTTCCCAGAGGCGAAGGACAAAACGTTTACGTTGAAGCAGTTCGTCTCGGGAACAGACGGCGACATCGCCGACCCGTTCGGCGGACCGGTTGAAGCGTACCGGGCGGCGCGCGATGAGCTGGAGAGGCTCATTGACCGCCTGGCGGAAAAGTTGCAAGCAGAACAATGATGTTGACAAGTGAGGGGGAACACAATGGGGGGGACAAGTCACCGGTTCGGCTTGCGCCTAAAGCTCGTCGTTTTTACGACAGCGTTGGCGCTGATCACCTATTCAACGAGCGCCTTTTTCTTGTACGTTTTGCACGATCAGTGGTTTGCATCATGGAACAAAAGCGTGTTCACGATGGTCGTGTTGCTCCTTGGCATTTTTTGGTCCGGGGTGCTTGCCTATTTTGCCGCTGGCTGGATTACAAGGCCGCTGCAGCGGCTCGAGGAAGCGGCGGCAAAGGCGACGGAAGGGCATATCGATGAGGATGTTCCGTTGCCCTCTTCCAATGACGAAATTCGCTCGTTGGCTGTCGCGTTCAACCGGATGCTCGGCCATTTGCGCGCGGTCGTCGCCAACGTGGAAGAAAATGCGGCGCGCACGAATGAAAAGACGGCGGAAATGAGGCAGGCGTCCGAAACAGCGTCAAGCCGTGCACGCGATATCGCAGCGACCATTGACGACATTTCCAAAGGGGCGGCGGCCTCGGCGGAGGCGATCCAAGAAGCGGCTGCGGCGGCCGAGGATGTGCTCGCCATCGCAGTACAAGTAAAAGAAACGGCCGAGCGTGCGGAACAGTCGGTATATGAGATGGCCAAAACGCTGAAGGCAAGCCGCGATATCACCCATTCGCTTGTCAGCGGCATCGATCAGCTGGCTGACGATCAAGAACTGTCGCGGGCGGCTGTCAAGCAACTCGAAGAACATGCCAATCAAATCGGCAACATTACGTTGCTTGTCGCTGACATTGCTGAACAGACGAACTTACTTGCGCTCAATGCTTCCATTGAGGCAGCCCGCGCCGGCGAGCACGGCCGGGGGTTTGCCGTCGTCGCCGAGGAAGTGCGCAAGCTGGCTGATGAGAGCGCCAAGGCGGTCAAGCAAATCGCGGGACTGGTCGGCAACATTCAAAACGAAGTCGCCCGTGTGGTGGCGCAAATGGACAAGCAGGTGGCCGCCGCAAACACCGAGGCGGCGAAAGGGGAGCGCACGAATGAGGCCATTGCGGCCATGGCGGCCTCAGCCGATGAAGTGATCCGCGCCGTCCATGACATCGCTGAGTTGGCGAAGCGTCAAATGGGGCATATGAAGCGGGCCGCGGCGCAGACGCAAGAAGTGGCGGCGATTGCTGAGCAGACGTCCGCCGGCGCGCTCGAAGTTGCGGCGGCGACCGAGGAGCAGGCCGCATCGATCAACGATGTGCATAAACTGGCTGGCGAGTTGGTTGAACAGGCCGAACAATTGCAGGCGGCTGTCGCCCGGTTCCGCACCCGTTGATGCACGTGCAAGCACATGATTCATCGAAAGGAGGAAGGGCGATTCCTCCCTGGCTTTCGCTATCACTGCGAAGTCGGGGGCTCCCCGCCCGAAAGTGATGAAAGTCGCCATTGCTTCTGACCATGGTGGAATTCGCATTCGTGAGGAAATTAAAGCGCTGTTGGATGAAATGGGAATCGAGTACACCGATTTTGGCTGCGACTGTGAAACATCGGTCGATTACCCGGATTACGCGTTTCCGGTCGCTGAAAAAGTGGCGCGCGGCGAATTTGACCGCGGCATTTTGATCTGTGGCACCGGCATCGGCATGACGATCGCCGCCAACAAAGTGAAAGGGGTGCGCTGCGCCCTTTGCCACGACGTCTACAGCGCCAAGCTGACGCGCATGCATAACGACAGCAACATTCTCGCGATGGGCGAGCGCGTCATCGGCCCCGGCTTGGCGCGTGAAATCGCCAAGGCATGGCTTGAGACCGAATTTGAAGGCGGGCGCCATGCGCGGCGGATCGGCAAAATCGCCGACTATGAAAACAAGCATTTGTAGGTCGAACCGAGGCCGCATCGGAGCTGATGCGGCCTGCGGGCCATGAGCGGAAGGCGCCGCGCGGCCCCATGCCGGCCGTGGGCGTCTTGCTTCATGAGGATGGCGGCAGCAAGAAGTGCAACTCAAGAAACCCTATAAAAGTTGCTCTTCGCTTTGCTCAAAAGCGATCGATTGAGGGGAAATGGTTGTTTTTCACCGCTCTTCTAGGAGGCCGGTGATTTAACGGAAAATGCAGTTCAACGGTGACGTTTCTCAAATTGAAAAAACTTGTAAATCTTGCCCTTCTCTTCACTTGAGAACTGTCGATTTAGGGGAAACGGTTGTTTTTTCACCAGCCTTCTAGGAAAACTCCATATTCGTGAGCATCGCAGGCATCTCCGGAGCCGGACTCGGTTTTGACGAACCACCGTCGAAAGTGCCAGTGTTCGTCAAGGGCGGCGTGGATAAAAACGAGCGAAGGAGGGGAGAGGACATGGACGCACGATTGACCGAATGGCGGCAGCAATGGCAAGCCATCTTGCGTGAGTTTCGCAAACAGGCGCCGATTGGCCGTGGCGACATCGTTGTGATCGGCTGCAGCACGAGCGAGGTGCTTGGCGAGCGGATCGGCACGGCCGGATCGATGGACGTTGCCGCCATGCTGTTTGCCGAGCTTGACGCGTGGCGGCGCGAAACCGGCATTGCGCTCGCGTTTCAATGTTGCGAACATTTAAATCGGGCGCTTGTTGTCGAACGGGAAACCGCCAAAGCTCACGGGCTTGAGATTGTTTCGGTCGTTCCGGTGCCGAAAGCGGGTGGGGCGATGGCCGCCTACGCTTATCGAAAGCTCGACGACCCGGTTGTCGTCGAGGCGATTCGCGCCGATGCCGGCATTGACATCGGCCATACACTCATCGGCATGCATTTGAAGCCGGTCGCCGTTCCCGTGCGCGTTTCGATGAAGCACATTGGATCGGCGTGCGTGACGCTGGCGAAAACGCGGCCGAAGCTGATTGGCGGCGCCCGCGCGGTCTACTCTTTGGAAAATCCGAATGATTCCTGTTCTTTCTAGCGATTTCATTCATTTTTTCTTTGAATTTGCCTAGCTGAAGCTGATAAAATAAAAACGAATATTCACTGATTTCGCATAAGGGGGAGCTATTGATGAATTACTTGCCACAACAAGATCCGCAAGTGTTCGCCGCCATTGAGCAGGAGCGGAAGCGGCAACATGCGAAAATTGAACTGATCGCCTCGGAAAACTTTGTCAGCCGCGCGGTCATGGAAGCGCAAGGGTCGGTGCTGACGAACAAATATGCGGAAGGCTATCCGGGACGCCGCTACTACGGCGGTTGTGAATATGTCGACATCGTCGAAGATTTGGCGCGCGAGCGGGCGAAGCAGTTGTTTGGGGCGGAGCATGCGAACGTCCAGCCGCACTCGGGGGCGCAGGCGAACATGGCCGTTTATTTCACCGTTCTTGAGCACGGCGACACGGTGCTTGGCATGAACTTGTCGCACGGCGGCCATTTGACGCACGGCAGCCCGGTCAATTTCAGCGGCATTCAGTACAATTTTGTCGAATACGGCGTCGATCCGGAAACGCATGTCATTGACTATGACGACGTGCGCGAAAAAGCGCGCCTTCACCGGCCGAAGTTGATCGTCGCCGGCGCGAGCGCCTATCCGCGCATCATCGACTTCGCCAAGTTCCGCGAGATTGCCGATGAAGTCGGCGCCTATTTAATGGTTGACATGGCCCATATTGCCGGTCTTGTTGCGGCAGGTGTTCATCCGAATCCGGTGCCGTACGCCCATTTTGTCACGACGACGACGCACAAAACGCTGCGCGGTCCGCGCGGCGGGATGATTTTATGCCAGGAGCAGTTCGCCAAACAGATCGACAAAGCGATTTTCCCTGGCATTCAAGGCGGCCCGCTTATGCATGTCATTGCCGCCAAAGCCGTCGCGCTCGGCGAAGCGTTGCAAGACGACTTTAAAATCTACGCGAAGCGCGTCGTGGAGAATGCCCAACGGCTCGCTTCCGCCTTGCAAAACGAAGGATTCACCCTCATTTCCGGCGGCACGGACAACCATTTGCTGCTTGTCGATTTGCGCCCGCAGCAGCTGACCGGGAAAACGGCGGAGAAAGTGCTCGATGAGGTTGGGATTACGGTCAATAAAAACACGATTCCGTACGATCCGGAAAGTCCGTTTGTCACAAGCGGTATCCGCATCGGCACGGCCGCGGTCACGACGCGCGGCTTCGGATTGGAAGAGATGGACGAAATCGCCGCCATCATCGGCCTTGTGCTGAAAAACGTCGGCAGCGAACAAGCGCTTGAGGAAGCGCGCCAACGCGTCGCCGCTTTGACGGAAAAGTTCCCGCTCTATCAAGACTAAGCGCAGCCGCCGCTTCGTCCGAAACCGTACGGTGCACCGCCTCCGGACTTGGCGGTGCGCCTTTTTCCGTTCGTTCGGCAGTTGAACAGGCGCTCGTTTTCCAGTAGAATGTATAGAAGTGCAGCGCATACATACGGAAGAGGAGATGACTTATGGGAAAAGTATATGTGTTTGACCATCCGCTCATCCAGCATAAATTGACTTACATTCGCGACAAGAATACGGGCACGAAAGAATTTCGCGAGCTTGTCGACGAAGTGGCGACGTTGATGGCGTTTGAAATTACGCGCGATCTTCCGCTTGAGGAAGTCGAGATCGAAACCCCCGTCAGCAAAGCCAAAGCGAAAGTGATCGCTGGCAAAAAATTGGGCGTCATTCCGATTTTGCGCGCTGGCATCGGCATGGTCGACGGCATCCTAAAGCTCATCCCGGCGGCGAAAGTCGGCCATATCGGCTTGTACCGCGATCCGGAGACATTGAAGCCGGTCGAATATTACGTCAAGCTGCCGAGCGATGTCGAAGAACGCGACTTTATCATCGTCGACCCGATGCTCGCGACCGGCGGCTCAGCGGTGGCGGCGATCGATGCGCTGAAAAAGCGGGGGGCGAAAAGCATTAAATTTATGTGCCTGATCGCGGCGCCGGAAGGAGTCAAAGCGGTGGAGACGGCCCACCCGGATGTGGACATTTACATCGCCGCTCTTGATGAACGGCTGAACGACCACGGCTATATTGTTCCCGGCCTTGGCGACGCCGGTGACCGGCTGTTTGGCACAAAATAACGGCTGCAAGACGCCCCGCTCTGCGCGGGGCTCGCATTCCATCGAGCGGCGGAGAGGGTGCCTTGCCCATGCATCGGTTAAGCGCTTGCATCGAACCGGAGCGGCAGAAAGGTGGCGCTGAGAAACCGCTCCGTTTGCAAAGCCAAGCATACAGGATAATGAAAAGGAAAATAGGCTAAAAATAAAATATACCATTATACATCTCACATTTCGCACCCTGAATAAAAATTCGAAATAAGCCCGATTTGACCGAATAAAAATTAATTATTTTACAATTTTTGTATAAAAAATTATTTTTATGCGAATATCCAGGTTGTTTTTTGTATATTATGCAAAGGTTGCGAAATATGAGATACATCATCATTGTGAGAAAAAAATGAGAAATTGTCACAAATTATTAATATTTGCCCTATGTGAATGAGGTTTTACGTGGAAACACATTGACATTGACGGGGGCGTATTGTATTCTTTACAAGGGGTAGATTGAGAAGGTTTTCATTATAAATTTAAAGGGTGCATTGGCATGTCCCCAAAGCAGCGCCACCCGTTTCAAGCCATGGCGTTGATGTCCGCCATCGTCTCCCAACTTGTCGGTTCGATTTTGGTCGGCGTTTTCGGCGGGAGATGGATCGATGATCGATTTGGCACCGAGCCGATCTTTTTGATCGTCGGCCTCTTGCTTGGACTGGCGGCCGGCGTGTACGCCATGTTGCGCTTGATCCGCCAATATTTCTCTGAGGAGTAATGAAATGGGAAGCCTTCAAACGATGTTTTGGCGGCAAGTTAGGTACATATTGTATTTGCTCGCCATCTATACGCTCGGCTTTGGGTTTACGCCATATAAAACCGTTTTTCTCAGTCTGATTCTCGGCACATCGATCAGCCTCCTCATGGTTTGGAACTTAACCTGGAAAATCGAAAAATTCGGACAAGCAGTGGCGGCGCGCAAAAAAGTGCGTACATTGGGCACCTTGTCGCGTTTGGCGCTTGCCGCGTTGGCTGCTGTCATTGTTCTGACGTATCCGCAATATTTTCATATCGTGCCAACCGTTTTGGGATTAATGACATCCTACATTGTCATTATAATAGATTTCTTCTTTCACAAGAAAAACGACAAGCTGCAGGTATGAAAGCGAGGTGAGAGATGATGGAACATGAAGCGCCGCTTGTCGAATTTTTAGGCCTTACTTTTAATTTATCTGATATGTTGATGATTACGATCACGAGTTTGATCGTTTTCATCATTGCTGTTGCGGCTACTCGCTCGCTTCAGCTGCGCCCGACGGGAATGCAAAACTTTATTGAGTGGGTCTTTGACTTTGTCAGAGGCATCATTAACAGCACGATGGATTGGCAAACGGGCGGCCGCTTTTTGACGCTGGGCGTCACGCTCATCATGTATGTGTTTGTGGCCAATATGCTTGGACTGCCGTTTTCCGTCCATGTCAACGGTGAACTTTGGTGGAAATCGCCGACCGCGGATGCGACCGTTACGTTGACGCTGGCGGTGATGGTCGTCGCCCTCACCCACTACTATGGCGTCAAAATGAAAGGGGCGTCCGAATATTTGCGCGATTACACCCGTCCAGTCGCCTGGTTGTTCCCGCTCAAAATCATCGAAGAGTTTGCCAACACGCTGACGCTTGGTTTGCGTCTTTTCGGGAACATTTACGCCGGGGAAATTTTGCTTGGCTTGCTCGCCAGCCTTGGCACGAATTACGGTGTGCTTGGCGCTGTTGGCGCAGCCATCCCGATGATGGTGTGGCAAGCGTTCAGCATTTTTGTCGGCTCTATTCAGGCGTTCATTTTTACGATGTTAACAATGGTTTATATGGCTCATAAGGTCAGTCATGACCATTGAGCATTCCTTTTCATTAGAGCAAGACTTGAATGAAACATTACTTTAAACATTGCGAAGGAGGATCTATCGACATGAGTTTGGGTGTACTTGCAGCTGCGATTGCGGTAGGTTTGGGGGCGTTAGGCGCCGGCATCGGCAACGGGTTGATCGTCAGCCGTACCATCGAAGGGATTGCACGTCAACCGGAATTGCGTCCGGTTTTGCAAACGACGATGTTCATCGGGGTCGCGTTGGTTGAGGCGCTTCCGATCATCGGTGTCGTCTTCTCGTTCATTTACTTAGGTCGATAAGAAATAGATATGGAAAGTGATGGCGAAGTTCGTGTCAACGACCACCTTCGCCATTCCTTTATGTGCGGTTTTGCGAGATCGCGTCGGTGCGATAGCTGTCGAAAGGAGTGAAACGCGGTGTTGTGGAAGGCAAACGTATGGGTGCTCGGCGAAGCGGCGCATGGCATCAGCGGCGGCACGATTATTTACCAATTGCTGATGTTCATCATTTTGCTGGCCTTGTTGCGCAAATTCGCTTGGCAGCCGTTAATGAATATCATGAAACAACGTGAAGAACATATCGCGAACGAAATCGACCAGGCGGAAAAACGCCGTCAAGAAGCAGAAAAACTTCTTGAAGAACAGCGCGAACTGATGAAGCAGTCGCGCCAAGAAGCGCAAGCGCTCATTGAAAACGCGCGCAAGCTGGCTGAAGAGCAGAAAGAACAAATTGTCGCCTCGGCCCGTGCGGAAGCGGAACGGGTGAAAGAAGCGGCGAAAAAAGAAATCGAGCGTGAAAAAGAACAGGCGATGGCCGCGCTCCGCGAACAAGTGGCCTCGTTGTCTGTCTTGATCGCCTCAAAAGTGATTGAAAAAGAGCTGACCGAGCAAGATCAACGCAAGCTGATCGAAGCGTACATCAAAGACGTTCAAGAGGCAGGAGGAGCGCGATGAACCAAGAAGTGATCGCCAAACGGTACGCGTCCGCTTTGTTCCAAATCGCGCTCGAACAAGGAAAGCTTGATCGAATCGAAGAAGATGTTCGCGCCGTGCGCCAGGCGTTGGCGGAAAACGGCGAGTTTTTATCGCTTCTTTCGTATCCGAAACTTTCCTTGGATCAGAAAAAAGCGCTCATCCGCGAAGCGTTCGCCGGTGTGTCCACCCCGGTGCAAAACACGCTTCTCCTTCTTCTGGAGCGCCATCGCTTCGGCCTTGTGCCCGAGCTGGCGGAACAGTTTCTCGCCCTAGTCGACGATGCGCGTGGCATCGCCAAGGCGGTCGCCTATTCGGCGCGGCCGTTGACGGACGAAGAACTGCGGGCGCTTTCCGACGTCTTTGCCCAAAAAGTCGGCAAACAGACGCTTGAGATTGAAAATATCATTGATCCGGAACTCATCGGCGGCGTGAAGCTGCGCATCGGCAACCGCATTTACGACGGCAGCGTCAGCGGGCAGCTTGAACGGATTCGGCGGCAGCTGATCGGCTAACATTTGAAGACAGGGGTGAAAGGCATGAGCATTCGAGCGGAAGAAATCAGCGCGCTCATTAAGCAGCAGATTGAAAACTATGAATCGCAAATCCAAGTGAGCGACGTCGGCACCGTCATCCAAGTCGGCGACGGGATCGCGCGCGCTCATGGGCTCGATAACGTCATGTCCGGCGAGCTCGTCGAGTTTGCCAACGGCGTGATGGGCATGGCGTTGAACTTGGAAGAAAACAACGTCGGTATCGTTATTTTAGGACCGTACACCGGCATTAAAGAAGGGGACGAAGTGCGCCGTACGGGCCGGATCATGGAAGTGCCCGTTGGGGAAGCGCTCATCGGCCGCGTCGTCAACCCACTCGGTCAGCCTGTTGACGGATTAGGGCCGGTGGAAACGACGGAAACGCGCCCGATCGAGAGCCCGGCGCCGGGCGTTATGGACCGGAGATCGGTGCATGAGCCGCTGCAAACCGGGATTAAAGCGATCGACGCGCTCGTGCCGATCGGCCGCGGCCAGCGCGAACTCATCATCGGCGACCGGCAAACGGGGAAAACGTCCGTCGCCATTGACACGATCATCAACCAAAAAGACCAAAACATGATTTGTATTTATGTCGCCATCGGGCAAAAAGAATCGACGGTCCGCACCGTTGTCGAAACGCTCCGCAAACACGGCGCGCTCGACTATACGATCGTCGTCACCGCTTCGGCGTCGCAGCCGGCTCCGCTTTTGTTCTTGGCGCCGTATGCCGGTGTGGCGATGGGCGAGTATTTCATGTATAAAGGCCAACACGTGTTAGTGGTCTATGACGATTTATCGAAACAAGCCGCGGCATACCGTGAATTGTCGCTCTTGCTTCGCCGTCCGCCGGGCCGTGAAGCGTATCCGGGGGATATTTTCTACTTGCACTCCCGCCTGCTTGAGCGCGCAGCGAAATTGAGCGATGCCAAAGGCGGCGGTTCCTTGACCGCGCTTCCGTTCGTCGAAACGCAAGCGGGCGATATTTCCGCGTACATTCCGACGAACGTCATCTCGATTACGGACGGGCAAATTTTCTTGCAATCGGACTTGTTCTTCTCCGGCGTCCGCCCAGCGATCAACGCAGGGTTGTCCGTTTCGCGCGTCGGTGGGGCAGCGCAAATCAAAGCGATGAAAAAAGTAGCCGGGACGCTCCGTTTGGACTTGGCCGCTTACCGTGAGCTGGAGGCGTTCGCCCAATTCGGCTCCGACCTCGACAAGGCGACGCAAGCGAAGCTCGCCCGCGGGGCGCGCACGGTCGAAGTGCTGAAGCAAGATTTGCATCAGCCGATTCCGGTCGAAAAACAAGTGTTGATCATCTATGCATTGACGCGCGGCTTTTTGGACGACATTCCGGTTGAAGATGTGCGCCGTTTCGAGAAAGAGTTTTACTTGTGGCTCGACCAAAACGGCCAACACTTGCTTGAGCACATCCGCACGACGAAAGATCTTCCGAACGAAGACGATCTCAATAAAGCGATCGAAGCGTTCAAGAAAACGTTTGTCGTTTCACAATAAGGCCGGCGGGGGCATATCGCCCCCTCACGCCTGTTAGAACCCGTGCAGCAAAAAGGTGGTGAAACCTTTGGCATCGTTACGCGATATTAAAACGCGCATCAATGCGACGAAGAAGACAAGCCAAATTACAAAAGCGATGGAAATGGTCTCGACGTCGAAGCTGAACCGAGCGGAGCAAAACGCGAAATCGTTCGTTCCATATATGGAGAAAATTCAAGAAGTCGTGGCTAATGTGGCGCTTGGCGCCGGGGGGGCTTCGCATCCGATGCTCGTTTCGCGCCCGGTGAAAAAAACCGGGTATCTCGTGATCACGTCGGATCGCGGTCTGGCTGGCGCGTACAACAGCAACGTGCTGCGCCTCGTGTACCAAACGATCCAAAAACGCCATGCTTCTCCGGACGAATATGCGATCATCGTCATCGGCCGCGTCGGGTTGAGCTTTTTCCGCAAGCGGAACATGCCGGTCATTCTCGACATCACCCGCTTGCCGGACCAGCCGTCGTTTGCCGATATTAAAGAAATCGCCCGCAAAACGGTTGGGTTATTCGCCGACGGTACGTTTGACGAGCTGTATATGTATTACAACCATTACGTGAGCGCGATCCAGCAAGAGGTGACGGAACGGAAGCTTCTGCCGCTCACTGACTTGGCGGAGAATAAGCAGCGCACGGTGTACGAATTTGAACCGTCGCAAGAAGAAATTTTGGACGTCTTATTGCCGCAGTATGCGGAAAGCCTCATTTACGGCGCATTGCTCGATGCAAAAGCAAGCGAACACGCCGCCCGCATGACGGCGATGAAGAACGCAACGGACAATGCGAACGAGCTCATTCGCACATTGACGCTTTCCTACAACCGCGCTCGCCAAGCGGCGATTACGCAAGAAATTACGGAAATTGTCGCCGGAGCAAACGCCTTGCAATAGGGGACTAGCAAGTTAGGAGGGAAAACGATGACAAGAGGACGCGTTATCCAAGTCATGGGTCCGGTTGTAGACGTCAAGTTTGAGAACGGCCACTTGCCGGCGATCTACAACGCCCTGAAAATTCAACATAAAGCGCGCAACGAAAACGAAGTCGACATCGACTTGACATTGGAAGTCGCCTTGCACCTTGGCGATGATACAGTACGGACGATCGCGATGGCGTCCACAGACGGCCTCATCCGCGGCATGGAAGTCATCGATACCGGTGCACCGATTTCGGTGCCGGTCGGCGAAGTCACGCTTGGCCGCGTGTTCAACGTCTTGGGCGAGCCGATCGACTTGGAAGGCGACATTCCGGCTGACGCCCGCCGCGACCCGATTCACCGTCCGGCGCCAAAATTCGAGGAATTGGCGACGGAAGTCGAAATTTTGGAAACGGGGATTAAAGTCGTTGACTTGCTTGCCCCGTATATTAAAGGCGGAAAAATCGGTTTGTTCGGCGGCGCTGGCGTAGGAAAAACGGTCTTGATTCAAGAGCTGATCCACAACATCGCCCAAGAGCACGGCGGGATTTCCGTCTTTGCTGGCGTCGGCGAACGGACGCGCGAAGGAAACGACTTGTACCATGAGATGAAAGATTCCGGCGTCATCAGCAAAACGGCCATGGTGTTCGGACAAATGAATGAGCCGCCGGGGGCGCGGATGCGCGTCGCCTTGACCGGCTTGACGATGGCCGAATACTTCCGTGATGAACAAGGCCAAGACGTGTTGCTCTTTATCGATAACATCTTCCGTTTCACGCAGGCCGGTTCGGAAGTGTCGGCGCTGTTAGGCCGCATGCCGTCGGCCGTTGGTTACCAACCGACATTGGCGACGGAGATGGGTCAATTGCAAGAGCGGATCACGTCGACGGCGAAAGGATCGATCACCTCGATTCAAGCGATTTACGTCCCGGCCGACGACTATACGGACCCGGCTCCGGCCACGACGTTCTCGCACTTGGATGCGACGACGAACCTGGAGCGGAAGCTCGCGGAGATGGGGATTTATCCGGCCGTTGACCCGCTCGCTTCGACATCGCGTGCGTTGGCGCCGGAAATCGTCGGCGAGGAGCACTACCAAGTCGCCCGCAAAGTGCAGCAAACGCTGCAACGTTATAAAGAATTGCAAGACATCATCGCCATCTTGGGGATGGATGAACTGTCGGATGAAGACAAACTCGTCGTTCATCGCGCCCGCCGCATCCAGTTCTTCTTGTCGCAAAACTTCCACGTGGCGGAGCAGTTCACGGGCCAACCGGGCTCCTACGTGCCGGTGAAAGAAACAGTGCGCGGCTTTAAAGAAATTTTGGAAGGCAAATACGACCATCTTCCGGAAGATGCGTTCCGCTTAGTCGGCCGCATTGAAGAAGTCGTTGAAAAAGCGAAAGCGATGGGTGTCGAAGTGTGACCCGGGATAGGGGGATTGGACAATGAAAACGATCCACGTGAGCGTCGTTACTCCTGATGGCCCGGTGTACGAAGACGATGTTGAGATGGTCAGCGTCAAAGCGAAAAGCGGCGAGCTCGGCATTTTGCCGGGGCACATTCCGCTTGTCGCCCCGCTCGAGATCAGCGCGGCCCGGCTGAAAAAAGGCGGCAAAACGCAATACATTGCCGTCAGCGGCGGCTTTTTGGAAGTCCGCCCGGACAAAGTGACGATTTTGGCTCAAGCTGCTGAACGGGCGGAGGACATTGACGTCCTCCGCGCCAAAGCGGCGAAAGAGCGGGCGGAGCGCCGCCTGCAAAGCCAGCAGGATGACATCGACTTCAAGCGGGCTGAACTGGCGTTAAAACGCGCCATGAACCGTTTGAGTGTTGCGGAAATGAAGTAAAAAGCAGGGGAAAACTCCCCTGCTTTTTTTGATGAAAACAGAAGAATCGTCCGTCAAGGAGAGAGGCAAACGCTCTCTCTTTTTTCGTTCCTCGCATTCCGTCGTTTCAACAAAGATGAAGCGCTTACATGAATGGATACAGTGTTGACAGTGTTAACTTGAAGTTTTGCTGACACGGCTGGATATAAATGTTATAATGAAATCGAAGGAATTATTGAAAAATTTCATCATTAACACCATACGTATGTAGTAAACCGGAAGGGGGCGAGCTGGTTGAGCAACATCTATGCAAACAGTTATTTGATCATCTTCGTCTTCCTTTGCCTCGGTGTGTTGCTGCCGATCGGGGCGCTCACGGCCGGGCGGTGGCTGCGGCCGCACGTGCCGAGTGATGCAAAGGCGACAACGTATGAAAGCGGTAACAATCCCTTTCACGACTCGCGCGTTCAGTTCCAAGTTCGGTACTACCTATTTGCCTTGCTGTTTGTCATTTTCGATATCGAGACGGTGTTTTTGTACCCGTGGGCTGTTGTCTATGACCAACTCGGTTTGTTCGCGTTGGTGGAAATGATCATTTTCATCGTTTTGCTTGCCATTGGCCTTATCTATGCTTGGAAAAAGAAGGTGTTACGATGGATGTGAAATGGGAGGGTTTTTCTGGCGTCGAAATGGAAGAAGTGAAGCGAAACGTCTTTTTGACGACGTTGGAACAGTTGAAAGGATGGGCCCGAAGCAGTTCGCTTTGGCCGTTGACGTTCGGCCTTGCCTGTTGCGCTATCGAGATGATGGCGGTCGGCGGCGCCCATTACGACCTCGACCGGTTCGGTTCGTTTTTCCGCGCCTCGCCGCGGCAGGCGGACGTCATGATTGTCTCGGGCACGGTGACGAAAAAAATGGCGCCGCTCTTGCGCCGGTTGTATGACCAAATGCCCGAACCGAAATGGGTCATCGCCATGGGTTCGTGTGCGACAGCCGGCGGCCCGTACGTCAAATCGTACAGCGTCGTCAAAGGCGTCGACCAAATTGTCCCGGTGGACGTGTACATACCAGGCTGTCCGCCGAACCCGGCAGCGCTCATCTACGGCATTCATAAATTAAAAGAAAAAATCCGACTGGAAGCCAAAACGGGGAAGAAGGTGCTGTAACCGATGGATGAAGAAAAAGATTTGGCCCAGCGAAAAAAAGAAGCCGCTGAGCGGGCAAAACAGCTGGCGCGCGAACGGCTCGCGGCTAGGCAGGCAGATGAACAGGCCAAGTCAGCCGCCGAAACGGGCAGTTTGAAAACGCCCCCGAATTCGAATGGCAGCCAGCTCGAAACAACGAAGGGAGAGGCAACGGAACCGGCATCGGCCGACGATCTTGCATTGGCGAAAAAACGAGCAGCCGAGGAAGCGCGGGCGAAGGCGGCGGAGCTGCGAAGACAGCGCGAGGCCGCTGCGTCTGGTGCGGCGACCGAAGGCGACCTCGAGGCGGCGAAGAGAAAGGCGGCGGAGGAAGCGCGGGCGAGGGCGGCGGAACTGCGGAGACAGCGCGAGGCGGCGGAAAGCGGTGCGGAGGATGATCTTGAGTTGGCGAAGAAAAAGGCAGCTGCGGCCGCGAAGGCGAGAGCTGCTGCATTAGCCAAACAAAAAGCCGCTGAAGCGTCGGGCGACGATGACGAGCTAGCCAAGCAAAAAGCGGCCGCCGCGGCGAAAGCGAAAGCTGCGGCCGCGGCAAAAGCGCGGGCGGCGGCCTTGGCGAAGCAACAAGGCGGCGCTGGCGATGAGGGGGCGAAACAAAAAGCGGCAGCGGCCGCCCGGACAAAGGCCGAAGAAACTGACGGAGGAACCGGACGGTATGCCGCTCCGTCGCCGAACGATCCGCTGCTTGAGAAATATGTCCGCATCATTCATGAGCATCTCGGTTCGGACGTGCTCGAGGATGCATACATCAACCGGCTGGCGAAAGATGTGCCGACGCTTGTCGTGAAAAAAGAGGCGTACTACAAAGTCGCCGAGTTGTTGAAAGGCCATGAACAGCTTCGGTTTGATTATTTATCCGAGCTGCACGGCACCGATTTTCAAACGCATATGGAAGTGTACGTCCATTTGTATTCCTATCCAAACCGGCAGCCGGTGGCGCTGAAAGTCAAAATCGAGCGCGACAACCCGGAAGTCGATTCGCTCGTTCCGCTTTGGCCGGGGGCGAACTGGCCGGAGTGCGAAGCGTACGATTTGCTTGGCATCCGTTTCCGCGGCCACCCGAACTTAATCCGCATCTTCCTAGGGGAGCAATGGGTCGGGCATCCGTTGCGCAAAGATTACGAGCCGTATGATGCGGAGGTGTAGATGATGCTGCGCACAGAAGAAATGATTTTAAACGTCGGCCCTCAACACCCGAGCACGCACGGGGTGTTCCGCCTCATTTTAAAAATTGACGGCGAGATCATTCAAGAAGCGACACCGGTCATCGGCTATTTGCATCGCGGAACGGAGAAAATTGCCGAAGGGCTGCAATATACGCAAATCATCCCGTACACCGACCGGATGGACTATTTATCAGCGATGACGAACAACTATGTGCTTTGCCATGCGGTCGAAACGATGATGGGCATTGAAGTGCCGGAGCGGGCCGAATATTTGCGCGTTCTCGCCATGGAGCTTGGGCGGATCGCCAGCCACCTTGTCTGGTGGGGGACGTACTTGCTTGACCTTGGCGCGACGAGCCCGTTTTTGTACGCGTTCCGCGAACGCGAAATGATTATTAATCTATTAAATGAGCTGTCTGGAGCGCGGTTGACGTTCAACTATATGCGCATCGGCGGGGTCAAATGGGATGCGCCGGACGGTTGGATTGACAAAGTGAAGCAGTTCGTTCCGTACATGCGGGAGAAACTTCACGGCTATCATGAGCTTGTCACCGGCAATGAAATTTTCCGCGAGCGCGTCACCGGCGTCGGGCGGTATACGAAAGAAGAGGCGATCAGCTATTCGCTGAGCGGCGTCAACTTGCGGTCGACCGGCGTCAAATGGGATTTGCGCAAAGATGAACCGTATTCGATCTATGACCGCTTTGATTTTGACGTGCCGGTGCGCGAGGGCGGCGATTGCCTCGCCCGCTATGAATGCCGGATGGCGGAAATCGAACAGTCGCTCCGCATCATCGAGCAGGCGTGCGAGCAATTTCCGCCTGAGGGGCCGATCATGGGAAAAGTGCCCCGCATCATTAAAGCGCCGCCGGGTGAGACATTTGTCCGCATCGAAGCGCCGCGCGGCGAGATCGGCTGCTATATTGCGAGCGACGGCAAAAAAGAGCCGTACCGCCTCAAATTCCGGCGCCCATCGTTTTACAACTTGCAAATACTCCCGAAGCTGCTCAAAGGGGAAAACTTGGCCAATGTCATCGCCATTCTTGGGTCGATTGACATTGTGCTTGGGGAGGTCGACGGATGATGGAACAATGGCTTGAATCCACGCCTGGCTGGTCGAACATCGCCCTGTTTTTCGGGCTTGGGGCGCTGCTTTTGGCGGTTGTGCTCGCCTTTGTCACATACGGCATTTTGGCTGAACGGAAAGTGATGGGGTTTATGCAAGGGCGCATCGGCCCGAACCAAGTCGGCGGCCGCTTCGGACTGCTGCAAACCGTTGCCGATGTGTTGAAGCTGCTTTTGAAAGAGGATACGATCCCGAAAGCGGCCGACCGTCCGCTCTACGTGCTGGCGCCGATCATCGCCTTTGTGCCGTCGTTTATGGTGTTGGCGGTATTGCCGTTTACCGATGCGTTCCGGTTCGCCGATATTGGCGTCGGCCTTCTGTATTATATCGCTGTCTCCGGCTTGACGACCGTCGGCGTTGTCGCCGGCGGCTGGGCGTCAAACAACAAATACGCTCTGCTTGGCGGCATGCGGGCAGCCGCGCAAATGATTTCCTATGAGATTCCGCTCGTCATGTCAGCGCTTGGCGTCGTGCTTTTGGCTGGAAGCATGAATTTAGTCGACATCGTTGCGGCGCAAAAAGACGTCTGGTTCATTTTCGCCCAGCCGTTGGCGTTTTTGATTTTCCTCATTGCCGCGGTGGCCGAGTTGAACCGGACGCCGTTTGACTTGCCGGAGGCGGAGTCCGAGTTGGTCGCCGGCTTTCATGTCGAATATTCCGGATTCCGTTGGGCGTTCTTTATGCTCGCCGAGTATGTGTATTTGTTCGCCATGGCGGCGCTTGTGACGATTTTGTTTCTCGGCGGCTGGCATCCGGTCGCCTTTCTCGGCTGGATTCCTGGCGCGGTCTGGTTTGCGCTGAAGTTTTGTGCGGTTGTTTTCGTCCTCATTTGGTTTCGCGCCACATTTCCGCGCGTGCGCGCCGACCAGCTGATGGAGTTCGCCTGGAAAGTGCTGCTTCCGCTTTCGCTCGTCAACATTGTGCTGACGGCGGTCGTTAAAGCGTGGTTTTTCTAAAAAAGCCGGTGATTTAGTGAAAAGTCGCGAAAAACGGACTTTTCTCAAATTGAGAAGTCCTGTAAAATCAACGTCTCTCTTTCAACCAAAAGCAACGGATTCGGCGAAATCGGTCGTTTTTCGCCAGTCCTCTAAAGAAACAAAGCAACTTGTCTTGCCAGGAAGGGGGCAGCCGCCCATGAGCATGGCCTCCTTCTTCGGGCAGAGGTCGTGTCGGAACGCCACTTTTCCCATGAGAGGGGTAGACGGATGATAGGGTTGATGAAAGGATTGGCGTATACGTTAAAAGAGTTGACGCGCGAAAAAGTGACGTACGATTACCCGCACGAACCGCTCCCGCTCCCGGATCGGTTTCGGGGCATCCAGAAATTTTATCCCGAAAAATGCATCGTGTGCAACCAGTGTGTCAACATTTGCCCGACCGAATGCATCCAGCTGACCGGGAAAAAACATCCCGATCCGACGAAAAAAGGGAAAGTGATTGAGACGTACAACATCAACTTTGAAATTTGCATTTTATGTGATTTGTGCACGGAAGTATGCCCAACGGAAGCGATTGTCATGACGAACAACTTTGAGCTCGCGGAATACAGCCGCGACGCTCTGTATAAAGATTTGGCCTGGCTTGATGAAAACGATACGAACATAAGAAGGGAGAATAAGCCGTGAGCGGAACGGACATCGCCTTTTTCTTGCTCGCCCTCACGGCGATTGCCGGGGGAGTGACGATGCTCCAGCTGACGAACGTCGTCCATATGGTCATCGCCCTCGTCATGACATTTTTGGGCATTGCCGGGCTGTACGTGCTGTTGTCCGCCGAATTTGTCGCTGTTGTGCAAGTGCTCATCTATTCCGGAGCCATCACGATCATCATGCTGTTTGCGATCATGCTGACGCGCCATCACACAGACGAAAGGGAGCGCCAAACCACCGGCGGCGTCTGGCATAAAGCGGTTGCCGCCCTCTCCGTCATCGCCTTCGGCCTTGCCGTCTACTTCGGCATCCGCCAGCTCGACTTCAGCGCTGACGGCAGCGCGCTGGCGGGCGACAACGCTAAGGCGATCGGCAAGTTGCTTTACTCGTATTATACGATTCCGTTTGAAATCGTGTCTGTCATTTTGCTTGTCGCCTTAATTGGCGCGATCGTGTTGGCGAAAAAAGACGGCAAGGGGGCGGAAGACGAATGACATTATCGGCCTATTTAGCGTTGGCGTTGATCTTGTTTTGCATCGGGCTGTACGGGGCGCTCACGAAGAGGAATACGGTCATTGTGCTCATCTGCATTGAGCTGATGTTAAATGCGGTTAACATCAATTTCGTCGCGTTTGCCAAATACGGCGCCCATCCCAGCGTTCACGGGCATGTGTTCGCGCTGTTTGCGATCGCCGTGGCGGCGGCGGAAGCAGCCGTCGGCTTAGCTGCGCTCATCGCTTTTTACCGCAGCCGGAAGACGGTTCAAGTCGATGAAGCCAATTCGTTGAAACATTAGAGAAGGGGATGGGAACGATGATGAACCTAGCTTGGGTCGTGCCGCTGTTCCCGCTTGGTTCGTTCATTCTGTTGCTGCTGTTCGGACGGAGATGGAAACAAGCAAGCGCCTATGTCGGCATCGCCGCGACGTTCTTGTCGCTGCTTTTGGCGCTCGCGGTGCTTGTGGACCGCCTCGGCGGGTCGACGTATGAGGCAAACTGGACATGGATGACGATAGGCGGCGTGACGTTGACGGTCGGGATTTCCGTTACCGCCCTAAACGTTTGGATGCTCGTCGTCGTCGCACTCGTCAGCTGGCTCGTCCATGTGTATTCGCAAGGGTACATGGCTGGCGATGAACGGTTTTCCACCTTTTACGCGTATTTGGGCCTGTTTACGTTTGCGATGCTCGGTCTTGTGCTGTCGCCGAATTTGCTGCAGGCGTACATCTTTTGGGAGCTCGTCGGGCTTGGATCGTTTTTGCTGATCGGTTTTTACTTCTATAAGGAAGAAGCAAAAGCGGCGGCGAAAAAAGCGTTCATCATGACGCGCATCGGCGACGTCGGCTTTTTCATCGGCATGATGTTGCTCTTTTGGCAAACGCATAGCTTTGATTACGATGACATTTTCCGCGCCGTCGGCGACGGCACGCTGTCGCCGGGGATGACGACGCTCGCGGCGATCTTGATTTTCATCGGCGCCATCGGCAAATCGGGGCAATTTCCGCTCCATACATGGCTTCCAGACGCGATGGAAGGCCCGACGCCGGTGTCGGCGCTCATCCACGCTGCGACGATGGTGGCGGCCGGTGTGTACCTTGTGGCGGCATTGTTTCCGCTGTATGAGGCAAGCCATGCAGCCATGATGACCGTGGCGACGATCGGCGGGGTGACGGCCATTTTCGCCGCGACGATCGGCTTGGTGCAGACGGACATCAAGCGCGTCCTCGCCTATTCGACGGTCAGCCAGCTCGGCTATATGATGTTGGCGCTTGGCGCGGGCAGCTATGTCGCGGCCATCTTCCATTTGACGACGCATGCGTTCTTTAAAGCGCTCCTCTTTTTGGCCGCCGGGAGCGTCATTCATGCCGTCCGTACGCAAAACATCGAGGAAATGGGCGGGCTTTGGCGGCGGCTGCCATGGACCGCGCCGCTATTCCTCATTGGGGCGCTGTCGATCAGCGGGGTTCCGCTATTCGCCGGCTTTTTCAGCAAGGACGAAATTTTGGCCGCCGCCTGGACGAACGGGCCGCGCCTCCTCTTTTGGCTCGCGGTCGCTGCCGCGCTGTTGACGTCGTTTTATATGTTCCGGCTCTTTTTCCTCGTCTTTGCCGGCAAAGCGCGGCATCATGAGGATGCTCATGAAGCGCCGGCCTCGATGGTGGCGCCAATGCTTGTGCTCGGCGTGCTGTCGATTGCATCCGGATACATGCAAACGCCGTGGTTTGGCTCGTTCCTTGGCGAATGGTTGACGGATGGAGCGTATCGTCATGAAGCGGCGCCGGGATGGATCGTTGTTGTGGCGACGATCGTGTCGTTTGCAGGGATTTTTCTCGCTTGGCTGATGTACGGGGCGCAGAAAATGCCGCGCGATTGGCTGTCCGCGCGTGTTCCGTATGTTGATGAGCTGCTGCGCCGTCATTACTACATCGATGACATTTACCGTTTGACGGTCGTGTCGCTTGTGTCATGGATCAGCCGCCTGTTGGCGTATGTCGACCGCTTCCTTGTTGAAGGGCTCGCCCGGCTTGCCGCCGGCATTGTCGGCGCGGCTGCCTCAGCTGGGTCGCGCGGGCAAAACGGGCAGGCGCAGACGTATGGGGCGGTGACGGTGGCCGGATTGGCGATTTTGGTCGTCATTTTCGCCTTAACAGGGGGGTACTGGCTATGATGTTTTTATCGCTGCTCGTCTTTTCGCCGCTGTTAGGCATCGTGTTGCTGATGTTTGTCCGCAAAACGGATGAACGAATGATTCAATGGCTCGGAACGGCCGCCACCGTACCGCCGCTCATTTTGGCGTTGTTTGCTTTCATTCAGTCCGGGCGCGGGTTTCGCCTCGAGCGGCTCGACGAAGCGCGGGACTGGGTGCGGCTTACTGACTTGCCATTTTTCACGGACGCGGCGTATGTGATCCGCTATGAGCTCGGCATCGATGGGCTGTCGCTTGTCTTTATCGTTCTGACCGCGGTGTTGGCGACGTTGGCCGCTTTGGCGTCGATGCTTGTCAAAACGGAGAAAAAAGGGTATTTTCTCTGGCTGCTGGCGCTTGAGATTGGCATGCTCGGCGTATTTTCCGCCGCCAATTTCGTTTGGTTTTTCCTCTTCTTAGAAGTGACGTTGGTCGCCATGTTTTTGCTTGTCGGCAAGTGGGGCGGGTTTGAGCGCGAGCGGGCGGCGTACAGCTACTTGTTGTACAACGGGCTCGGCTCGGCTTTGCTGCTTGTCGTGATCGCGGTGCTGCTTGCCCGAACTGGAACAGCGAATTTTGCCTTGCTTCATGAAATGTTACATAATCCAGCGGCGGAAGGGCAACTGATTGCGCCGCTGACGGAGGAAGGGCGTCGCTGGCTGCTCGGCGGGCTGCTGTTGGCATTTGCCGTCAAGCTGCCGGCTGTTCCGTTCCACCGCTGGCTCATCCGCGTCCACGTCGAAGCGCCGCCGCCGGTGGTGATGCTTCATGCCGGGGTGTTGCTGAAAATCGCAGCGTATGGGATGATTCGCTTCGGGGTCGGCTTGTTTCCGGATGAGTTCCGCTCGTTTGCCGGCGTTCTCGCTCTATTTGGCGTCATCAACGTGCTGTACGGCGCGCTGTTGGCGCTTCGCCAGCGCGAATTGAAGCGCGTGCTCGCCTACTCGAGCGTGTCGCATATGGGGGTCGTGCTCATCGGACTCGGTGCGTTGAATGAGGCCGGCATTCAAGGAGCGATCTTTCAATCGGTGGCTCACGGACTCATCTCGGCCTTGTCGTTTTTGCTTGTCGGCGTGCTCACTCATCGAATGGGAACAACGGACATCAACCGGCTTGGCGGACTGACGAAAGCGATGCCGCTCTTTTCCGGGTATTTGCTCACAGCGGCGCTCGCCTTGCTCGGTCTGCCGGGGCTGGCGGGATTTGTCGGTGAATTCACGTCGTTTCTCGGGCTGTTTCAAACGAAGCCGGCCCTTGCCGCAGTTGGGGCGCTTGGATTGATCTTCGCCGCTGTCTACTCGCTGAAAGCCGTCCTTGATATCACGTTCGGCCGCCCCCGCGACCGGCAGGAAGCGGTCATGGGCTGGCGTGAGCCGCAAGCATCTGCAGTGAGCATATGTGAACCGCAAACATCTGGGGCAAGCCTAGGTGAACCGCAAGGGGGCGTCGTTGACTTGCAAGGAAAAGAAGCTGTGCCGGCGTTCATCCTCGTCGCGTTGATCGTGGCCGTCGGCGTCTATCCGCAGCTATTGGCCGCACCGCTTACGGCCGTCGTAGAGACGATGATGAACGGGCTAGGGGGTTGATCACATGAACGATGTATGGCAATCCGATTGGAGCATGATGGCGCCCGAATGGATCGTCCTCGCGGCCGCCATAGCGCTGTTGGTGATTGACTTGGCGCTGCCGAGTGATCGAAGCCGCCGGCCGCTTGCTTGGGGCGCCGCGGCGGCGGCGGCGCTCGCCATGATCGCGACAGCGGCGATGATCCCGGCCGGGTCGGCATCGATTTTGCATGATACGTTCCGGCTCGATGCGTTCGCCAAAGCGTTCAAGTTCATTTTGCTGGCTGGCGGAGCGCTCGCTCTGCTTTTAGTGGCCGAATGGGCGCCGAAAGAAGGCAGTCCGCACCGCGGCGAATTTGTCTATATGATGTTGTTTGCGCTGCTTGGGGCGATGATGATGGCGTCTAGCGGCGATTTGCTTACATTATTTGTCAGCCTTGAGCTGCTTTCGGTGTCGTCCTACATTTTGGCCGGTTTGCGCAAAACGGCGCCGGCATCGAACGAGGCGGCGCTCAAATACGTCATCAATGGCGGCATCGCCACCGCCATCATGCTGTTTGGCATGAGTTATGTGTTCGGCTTGACCGGAACGACGAATCTCGGCGGCATCGCGCGCCGCTTGCAGGAGACGAACGAGCCGTACATGCTTGCTTTGGCGTTTCTGCTTTTGCTCATCGGCGTTTCGTTTAAGCTGGCGACTGTTCCGTTTCATATGTGGGCGCCGGACGTGTACGAAGGAGCGCCCGTTCCAGCGACCGCGTTTTTTGCCGTCGTGTCGAAAACGGCCGGCTTTGCCCTTCTTCTCCGTTTGCTGGTGACGATCTTTGCCGCGGCGCCGTCTGAAGGGCGTGACCCATCATCGCTTCTTTTGTCGATGCAGCCGATCATCACCGTGTTAGCTGGATTGACGATGATCATCGGCAGCGTCGTGGCGCTTCGGCAGCGGAGTTTAAAGCGGCTGCTCGCCTACTCAGGCATCGCCCACGCCGGCTACTTGCTCGCGGGGTTTGCCGCGATGTCATGGGCGATGATCGATTCGCTCTGGATGTATTTGCTCGTCTATACGTTGATGAACATCGGGGCGTTTGCCATTATTGCCCATATTGTCAATGAAACCGGATCCGATGATTTGGATGGGCTCGCCGGCTTATATCGGCACCGCCCATTTCTGGCTGCGGCGTTCGGGCTGTTTTTGCTCTCGCTCGCCGGCATCCCAGGAACAGCTGGCTTTATCGCCAAGCTGCATATTTTCATCGGCCTTGTCGTCACAGAGCCGGGCCATTATGTGCTCGCCGCCGTGATGGCGATCACGACCGTCATCTCGTACGTGTATTATTTCAATTTGATCGTCCAGCTCTTTTTCCGCCCGACGTTCACCGCGCCGCTTGGCCGGCTGCCGGCCGGGCTGTCGACCGCCGTCGTTCTTTGCGCGCTTGGAACGTTGGCGATCGGCTGGGCGCCGGGGCTTGCTTACGATATGCTTGCCCAGTTTGGGCATTTTGGCGATTTTTTGCCGTAACGGTAGAATAAAGGGAGAGGGAGAATGCCTCTCCTCTTTTTTTGCGCCGCCGGCTTCGTTTGGAAAGGAGGGGATGCGCTGCGTGCTTTGCGCAGGAAAGCTCCATCGAGCAATGTTTGCTTTCCACCTAGCATGAAAGTTTCAAGGCCTGCGCATTTTCATAGAAAGAGGGGAATGCTCATCCCGCTGGCTTTGTTTCGGGTCGAGGAGCACCTTGGATGTGCGGCCGGTGCTGTTTCGGGGGAGAAGAGCTTGTCATGCGACGCTTAATCTGTTTTCGAAACGCATGAAGTGCTTTGGCTGCACGCCGCGTTCCGAAAAAGAGGAAATGCTTCGTATGCGCCGTTTCACATATGCTTGAGAAAGAGGTGAAACTTGATGATGCTGGTCATCGGCCAACAAGCGTTGATTTCGATTATCGTTCATTTGGCGTTTCTAGCGGTGACGTGGTGGACGCTGCAGGCGGTGCGGCTCGAGGTGCTGCTTCGGCCGAACCGCGTCGTCCAAGGGCGGCTGCTGTACATTTTATTGACGATTGCCATCGGCTCGACGGTGGCGAACTTTTTCCTTGACTATTGGGCTTGGTCAACCGATTTGCCGTATTTGTTCCGCGAATAGGGAGGCCCGGGGCGCCGTGGTGCTTCGGCTCCCCCTCCAACTGTCCGCTTGCCCCGCCCTCTGTCCGGCCGATCCGTTCTTGCCGCCGCCTCTTTGCTCCCCGTCCCGTCCCCTTCTTCCATGGATTCTCGGCTGTTTGCCCTCCGCTTTGATGTTTATTTATGAAAGCGATTTCAAAAATCGCCGGTTGTCGATTTTTTTGACGTATGTTCCCTTGCCCGGTGGCAACAATAACAAGTAAGGAGAGGAAGGGAACGAAGATGAGAAAAAATCCAATCTGTTGGCTGATGGCGCTGGCCGCCGCGGTCTTGTTGTTGGCCGCAGGGCAATACCGGACGGAAGGCGCGCGGGGGAACGAATGGTCCGAACCGTTGGAAATGATGGCGCACACATTGGCGCAACACGGTGCCTCGCTCGGCCGCTGGGTCGTGTACACAAGAGAGTATGCCCACGATATTCAAAATGATGCGGACTTTTTCAAAAAAATGGCGGAGTTCAAACAAACATACCGCTCCTTCCGCTGGACGTTCCACCAAACTAGCCATTGGCAAAAAGTGATCGGCACGAATGAACATTCCTTTTTTCGTGAACAAATCCAGCTCGTGATGACCGTCACAAATGGAACGCCGCAAACGTATATCCTCTATGAAGCGACCGGCCCAACGTGGAGCCAAGCTGGGTGGAAAGAAGCAGCACAGCACATTCAAAAAACGACGAACGGACTATTTGTGAATCACTCTACATTTTTCGCTTGTATTGAAGGCGAGTTCAGTGGTAATATGGAAGGTGGTTTGTTCGATCAAGCTTCTCAATTGCTTCGCGATTTTCAAGCGACGCCTGTCGAGTGGCTGCGGGAAGAGTCACTCGTTTCCCTGTCTGCATATACTGGGCAGTGGAAGAACGTTCTCCCGGCCGCCAATCATCAGCCGATCAACCTGCAACTCGCCTTGAGAGAAAGATTGGGCGGCAAGACGCGCGTCGTTGCTGGAACCCCAATCATTACCATTGAATACTAATATAGAGAAATTGGACGCGGAGGGGAATACCTTGGAAAAGATCATCGTCCGTGGCGGAAACCGGTTGAGCGGCACCGTCAAAGTGGAAGGCGCAAAAAATGCCGTTTTGCCTGTCATCGCTGCCACTTTATTGGCTACGAAAGGAACAAGTACGATTCATGATGTGCCTGCTCTTTCCGATGTATATACAATCAGTGAAGTGCTCCGCTATTTAGGCGCCGATGTGCACATTGCCGACGAGACGGTCACCGTCGATGCCACCGGTCCGTTGACGGTGGAAGCGCCGTTTGAATATGTGCGAAAAATGCGCGCGTCGGTGCTTGTCATGGGGCCGCTGTTGGCGCGCAACGGCCGAGCCCGCGTGGCGCTGCCGGGCGGCTGTGCCATTGGCTCGCGCCCGATCGATCAACATTTAAAAGGATTTGAAGCGATGGGCGCGTCTGTGAAAGTCGGCAATGGCTTTATCGATGCGGAAGTGAACGGACGGCTCCGCGGCGCCAAAATTTATTTGGACTTTCCAAGCGTCGGGGCGACGGAAAACATTATGATGGCCGCCGTGCTCGCGGAAGGCACGACTGTGATCGAAAACTGTGCGAAAGAGCCGGAAATCGTCGATTTGGCGAACTTTTTGAACGCGATGGGCGCCAAAGTGCGCGGCGCCGGCACCGGAACGATTCGAATCGAGGGAGTTGACGAGCTCGTCGGCACAACGCATACGGTCATTCCGGACCGCATCGAAGCCGGCACGTTTATGGTGGCGGCGGCAATCACCGGCGGCAATGTCCTCGTGCAAGGAGCCGTTCCGGAACATTTAGGCTCGCTGATCGCTAAACTCGAAGAAATGGGCGTGACCGTCATTGAAGAGGAAAGCGGCTTGCGTGTCATCGGTCCGGAAAAGCTGAAAGCCGTCGACATTAAAACGATGCCATATCCGGGCTTTCCGACCGACATGCAGTCGCAAATGATGGCTCTCTTGTTGAAAGCGGAAGGCACGAGCATGATCACCGAGACGGTGTTTGAAAATCGCTTTATGCATGTGGAGGAATTCCGGCGCATGAACGCCGATATTAAAATTGAAGGGCGTTCCGTCATTATCAATGGCCCGTGCCAGCTGCAAGGCGCCGAAGTGGCGGCCACCGATTTGCGCGCAGCGGCGGCGTTGATTTTGGCTGGACTCGCGGCGGACGGCTACACGCGCGTGACCGAGCTTCGTCATCTCGACCGCGGGTATGTCCGCTTCCACGAAAAGTTGGCTGCGCTTGGGGCCGACATTGAACGCGTCCGCGAAGAAACAGAACAATTCGACCAAATTCAAACGATCCAATGGAACGGATAAAGAGCGAAAAACGACCGTGAACTGCCTTCGAGCAGGGAATGGTCGTTTTTTCTTGGAACACGGGCGACCGTCGAAGGACGGTAAAAAACAACCGTTCGTTCCTAACGGTCTGTTTTGAAGCTCAGAGAAAGACCGTCTGTATGAAATTTCACCATAAGCTTGATCGCATCGCGCGAAGCAAGTCGCGACGGTGGTGAAACATGTGCTTTCGAGAACCCCCTTGTTCCATCGCCCCCTATTCAGTCACCGACTTTTTTCAACGGCTTCATGTTTAGCAGGATGGCGATTTAAGGGGAAATGCTGTTCTCCAACAGTGTTTCTCAAATGGAAAAACCTTGCAACACCATAGCGTCATTCCTTGCGATTTCTCACAAACTGAGCGAATCCGTTGTTTTTCACCAGCCTTTTAGGCGGAGTGCGAAACGCGCTCATGGAGGTTTTGGCTGGAAAGAAAACTGTCATATATACTTGTCCGAGCCCATAACTATAGTAACGAACCGAAGCCAACGCAGGCATTCATTCGCGATGTCCGCTTGTGCTTGGAAAATGCATATTGGGGGCTCGGCTATGGTGAAACGACTGAAACCGGTGATGGCGCTCGCTCTCTCGCTGTTTGTCGCCATCCTCGTCATTCCGACGGCGCTCGTTCTTCCATTTTATGACGGGAAGGTGGCCAAATTGGCCGAACAACTGCACAAGCAAGAACAAGTCCAACAGTCGCAGGCAGCCGAAGGGCCGTCCATCGACGTGGCGGTCTATCGAAGCAAAGAACAACGCGTCGAACATATTCCCCTCGAGCAATACGTCATCGGCGTCGTTGCGGCGGAAATGCCGGCCGAATTTGAACTCGAGGCATTAAAGGCGCAAGCGTTGACGGCAAGAACATACATCGTGAAGCAATTGCTCACCAACCAGCCGTTTCGCCTGCCAAAAGGAGCGAATGTGACCGACACGGTGGCTCATCAAGTCTATTACAGCGATGACGAACTACGAAAACTATGGGGCAGCGACTACGATTGGAAAATCAAAAAAGTGACAAAAGCGGTGATGGACACGCAAGGACAAATTTTGACATACAACAACGAGCCGATCGAGGCGCTGTTTTTTTCGACAAGCAACGGCTATACGGAAAATTCGGAAGCCTATTGGCAAAGCGATTTTCCGTATTTAAAAAGCGTCGCCAGCCCATGGGACAAACAATCCCCGAAGTTTTACCAGCGAAAAACGATGCCAGTGGCGGAATTCGAGCGAAGACTGGGGATCGAACTGCCCGCTGACGGCTCAGTCGGCGTCATTGTATCGCGCACTCCCGGCCGCCGCGTCGGCGAAGTGAAGATTGGCGGCAAGACGTTTACGGGCCGCGATGTGCGCGAACGGCTCGGATTGCCGTCGAGTGATTTCACCTGGGTGCGCAACGGAGATGACATCATCATTACGACGAAAGGCTACGGCCATGGCGTCGGCATGAGCCAATACGGAGCCAACTTTATGGCCAAAGAAGGGAAAACGTACGCTGACATCGTCAAATATTATTACCGCGGCGTCCATATTTCGTCGGCGACGGCGTTTTTAAACAAATTGACCGCGAAAAATGGATGAACCGGGGTTCTGCGCCCCGGTTTTTCTGTCAAACTTTCGGGGCAAACGGCAGGGAGACGCCCCTCATTTTTTTGTATAAAATCTAGCCTAATGTCAAAAAATAAGTGAAAAAATTGTTTTCTATGTGTATATCTTTTCCTCTTTCTGTTCAAAATGGTTGCTGAGGTGATGAACATGAGAGAGGAACAAAAACAATCGTCGCTGAAGCGTCTGTTCCGCAAACGTTGGGTATTTCCGGCGATCTATTTATCGTCTGCCGCATTGATCGTCGCTGGCGCTCTTTGGTTCCAATTGGGCAAAGAGGAGAATACGGGCAGAGACAACGTGGCGAAAAACGGCACCGCCCAGCAAGAAAATCCGGCTGTTCCGGTCAATGAAACGGTCGAAACGATTGCGATGCCGGTGCTTGATCCAAATGCGGTGCAAGTGAAAACGCCATTCTACGATGACAAAGCATCCGAAGCAGAACAGGAAGCAGCCCTCGTCTTTTATGATCATACGTACCACCCGAACCAAGGCATCGATCTTGTGCGCCAAGACGGCAAAACGTTTGACGTCACCGCTTCCTTAAGCGGCACGGTGACGAAAGCGGAAAAAGACCCGATTTTAGGCTATGTTGTCGAAATCAATCATGAACAAGGGGTCACGACCGTCTATCAATCGCTCGCTGATGTGAAAGTCGAAGCCGGCGACACGGTGAAACAAGGTGAAGTGATCGGCAAGGCAGGGCAAAGCGAATTCAACAAAGAAGCCGGCATCCACGTCCATTTTGAAATTCGCAAAGACGGCCGGGCGGTCAACCCGATCGACTATGTCGACAAACCGTTGACTGCCTTGACCGATAAAACGGAAGACAACGCAGGAACCGATCGCGCCGCCACAAGCAAAGAAAAAGAATTGATGCCAAGTGACGAAACAGCGCCGACAGACGAAAACCCAGCGAACGAACAAGCGCCGGTTGACGACCATTCGACGGCGCCAAGCGACAACAACCAAGACGAACATGATGACGCTTCGTCTTACAAAACGCCCGATGCCTCGATCGGCATGGCAAGAGCGTAATCGACAAGGCGTCTAACGGAGGAAACGAAAAACGCGACGAAAAGGCCTGTCCGTTTGCCAAGACAAACGGGCGGGTCTTTTTGTTTTGCCGCTTCCAAAGTCGGACGTGGGAAAAACGGTAGCCAAAAAAGCTCTTCACCATAAGATAAAAAACGTTTTTCATGATAGGTGCCCCAAAAAGTCATGGCTATTTTTTGTTCGATTGGGAGGGACGATATTATGTTTGTGTCTAAAAGTCCAGTACATCTTTCGGTGATGAACCGCCAAAAATTATGATTTGAATATTCTTTCATTTTTTAGGAACAAGGATGGAAATAACCCCCTCTTTCCTTTAAAATAAATGAAAAACAGAAACAAGTTTCGTTTGTAAAACATTTTATTCTTCCTTAACGAAAGAAAGGGGATCGTGGCCATGGACTACCTATACCACCCATACCCATCGCAGCGGATGACGGTGTTCGCCAAAAACGGCGTCGTCGCAACGTCGCAGCCGCTCGCGGCGCAAGCGGGGCTTGATGTGTTGAAAAAAGGCGGCAATGCCATCGATGCGGCGATCGCCGCGGCCGCCTGCTTGACGGTTGTCGAACCGACATCGAACGGCATCGGCGGCGATGCGTTCGCCCTTGTTTGGACGGACGGGAAGCTGTACGGATTAAACGCGAGCGGCTATGCGCCGAAAGCGATCTCGATTGAAGCGCTTAAAGAGCGCGGCTATACGGAGATGCCGAAATACGGCTTTGCTCCGGTGACCGTTCCGGGGGCGCCGGCGGCGTGGGCGGCGCTGTCAAAGCGCTTCGGCCGCCTGCCGCTTGTGGAAACGCTCGCACCGGCGATCGCCTATGCGGAAAACGGCTATCCGGTTTCGCCAGTGCTCGGAAAGTATTGGGCTGCGGCGTTTCGTACATACAAAGAAGCGCTTCGTGGGCCGGAGTTTGCCGCCTGGTTTGCGACGTTTGCGCCGGGCGGCCGCGCGCCGAAGATCGGCGAAGTGTGGGCCTCGCCGGACCATGCGGCGACGCTGCGCTCCATTGCCGAAACGGAAGCGGAAAGCTTTTACCGCGGCGAGCTGGCGGAAAAAATCGCCGCCTTCTCGAGGCAATACGGCGGCTTTTTGGCGGCGGACGACCTCGCCGAGTATGAACCGGAATGGGTCGAGCCGATCTCCGTCTCCTACCGCGGCTATGAGGTGTGGGAAATTCCGCCGAACGGCCAAGGGCTTGTCGCGTTGATGGCGCTCAACATCATGAACGGGTTTGACGTGCCAAGCGTCCCGGATGTCGAGACGCACCACCGGCAAATCGAGGCGATGAAGCTTGCCTTTGCCGATGGGAAAGCGTACATCGCCGACCGCCGCTATATGAACTGCAGCCCAGACGAGCTGTTGTCGGAATCGTTTGCCGCGATGCGCCGGGCGCAAATCGGCGAGGAGGCGCTGACGCCGGAGCCCGGAACGCCGCCAAAAGGCGGAACGGTCTATTTGGCCGCCGCCGACGGCGAAGGGAATATGGTGTCCTATATTCAAAGCAACTACATGGGCTTCGGCTCGGGCCTCGTCGTCCCAGGAACGGGCATTGCCTTGCATAACCGCGGCCATAACTTCGCCTTTGATGACGGCCATCCGAACGGGCTGGCGCCAAGGAAAAAGCCGTACCATACGATCATCCCCGGCTTTTTGACCAAAGGCGGCGCGCCGGTCGGCCCGTTCGGCGTCATGGGCGGATTTATGCAGCCGCAAGGGCATCTGCAAGTGATCATGAACACGATCGATTTTGACTTAAACCCGCAAGCGGCGCTCGATGCGCCACGTTGGCAGTGGATGGAAGGGAAAACGGTATTGGTGGAGCCGCACTTCCCGCGCCATATCGCTGAAGCGCTCGCCCGCAAAGGGCATGACATCCGCTTGGCGTTGGACAGCGGACTGTTCGGCCGCGGGCAAATCATTTGGCGCGATCCTGACACCGGCGTGCTCGCCGCCGGGACGGAGCCGCGCACGGACGGTGCGGTGGCCGCTTGGTGAGACTCACGATAAAGGGATGACTTCGATGAACCAATGGCATTTGTTTCTCGCTTTTTTCCGCGTCGGCAGCTTGGATATGGGGGCGGCCCGTCTTCGATCCCGCTTGTGCGCGCTGAAGTGGTGGCGAAATACCGCTGGATGGCGGATGAAGAATTCGCTGAAATCGCCGCCAGCGCCTTTTTGATGTTTGGCAAATGGCGCCTGCACCCGGCGTATGTCATCGCCTTGTCGCTTGTGTATGGGGCTTTCTTTTTGTCTTAATGCAGAGAAAATCCTTTCGGCGCTGCAACGGGATGCTTCATCCATGGGTGAGCATCCCTCTTTTTGTGGCAGTGCGGGCAAAAAAGAACATCGATGCAGAAATTCCTGTTGGAAAAGGCCGCAAAAAGCGCTCGGGACAGGAGCGTTTTCCTAATTTAGACGCCGGATGGCGAGCGCGGCAACAGCCGCGAAGGCGAAACCGGCAGCGCCTTCACTCGACCGTAAATGTCGCCTTCGCCCGCGCGGTCGGCCAGTGTTTGTCAGCGAGCCACCACTCAAGCGTATACGTTCCGGGTTTTAGGCCGCGGAACGTCTCCTGGAACGACAGTTCTTCTCCTTGCTTTAACGTTCGCTCCTCGTAAATTTGCGTAAACATCTTTCCTTCGCTGAACTGCTTCACTTTTTTCTTGCCGCGGTACAAGATGTAGTCGTATTTTTTTCCGCTCGTGAACGTTATGGTTTGCACGCGTTCGGTTTGGTTTTTCACCGTGAAGGTAAACACATACGCCCCGTTTTGTTTTTCATATGTCAGCGACGGCTCAAGCGTCCCGGCGATGATGCCTTTTCCGCCCGCGGGCGCTGGTTTGCCGGCCGGAGCGGGGCCAAGCAAATCGTCTTTCGCCTGCGGCCGATCGCTGCCGTTTGTGTACATGAACAGCGCGCTCGCGGCCGCCGCTCCCGCGAGCGCCGCAATGATGCCGATCGTTTTTCCTTTTCCCATTCTGGCTCCTCCTTTGGCTTTTCTATATTATAGTCGTTTCCCGTTTTCTCTTCGTTACAAGCGGCAAAAAATTGTGAAAAAACCGTTGTCCGCCTTGATATTTCTGGTATATATGCCCGATTTGTCTAATAAAATGTTACAAATTGAACAGCAATGAGAGTGGTTGAGGTGGGGATCGTTCACAACCGGCAAACGACGCGATGAAGACGCTTCTAAGACATCCAACGAAAGCGGCGCTCATCATTGGCAAGACGAGTCTCATTTCACACTTCTCACTTCTCACATCCAACTTAGGGAGGGCGAGTGGTGTGCACGATTACATCAAAGAGCGTACGATCAAGATTGGCAAGTATATCGTGGAGACGAGGAAAACCGTTCGCGTCATTGCGAAAGAATTTGGCGTATCCAAAAGCACCGTGCATAAAGACTTGACCGAGCGGCTGCCGGAAATCAACCCGGAACTGGCTCAAGAAGTCAAACAAATTCTCGATTACCATAAATCGATCCGCCATTTGCGCGGCGGGGAAGCAACGAAGAAAAAGTATAAAAAGCAGACGGTGAAAAACAACTGACTTTTTCCTTGCCATCTGCCGTTTGCAGTATCATTCCGGGAGGCAAATATGGTAAAATAAACAATTAGGAATGATTTTAGGGCAGAGGCAAGGAGGAGCAAGTCATATGTTTTCACGAGACATCGGCATTGACCTAGGCACGGCGAACGTCCTCATTTTCGTCAAAGGCAAAGGCATCGTGCTCAATGAGCCGTCCGTCGTGGCGATCGATAAACACACGAACAAAGTGCTGGCAGTCGGCGAAGAAGCACGACGAATGGTCGGACGTACTCCTGGGAATATTGTTGCCATTCGGCCGCTCAAAGACGGCGTCATCGCGGATTTTGACATTACCGAAGCGATGCTGAAGCATTTCTTAAGCAAGCTCGACCTAAAAGGCTTTTTCGCCAAACCGCGCATTTTGATTTGTTGCCCGACGAACACAACATCCGTGGAACGGAAAGCGATCAAAGAGGCAGCGGAAAAAAGCGGCGGCAAAAAAGTGTACTTGGAGGAAGAGCCGAAAGTCGCAGCCATTGGCGCCGGAATGGACATTTTTCAGCCGTGCGGAAACATGGTCGTTGATATTGGCGGTGGCACGACTGACGTCGCGGTTCTCTCGATGGGAGACATCGTCACCGCCTCTTCCATTAAAATGGCCGGGGACAAGTTTGATATGGAGATTTTAAACTACATCAAGCGCGAATATAAGCTGCTCATCGGGGAGCGAACGGCCGAGGAAATCAAGATTAAGGTCGCAACGGTATTCCCAGGCGCACGGTCCGAAGAAATCGACGTCCGCGGCCGCGATCTCGTCACCGGACTGCCGCGCACGATCACCGTTCGATCGGAGGAGATCGAACGAGCGCTTCGCGAGCCGGTGTCATTGATTGTACAAGCCGCCAAAAGCGTGCTCGAGCGCACCCCGCCGGAATTGTCGGCGGATATTATCGACCGCGGCGTCATTTTAACGGGCGGCGGCGCATTGCTTCATGGCATCGATTTATTGCTGTCAGAAGAGCTGAAGCTTCCGGTGTTCGTCGCTGAGAATCCGATGGACTGCGTCGCTCTTGGCACCGGGATTATGCTTGAAAACATCGATCGGGCGCCGAAATCGCAGTTGATATAAAAAGCCGTCATGCCCTTTGGCCAAGAGATGGTTCACCTGGATCAACCTTATAGAGTCAACCTTTTGCGGCATTCAGGCGCAGACCGCTTTGGAAGAACGTTTTTCTCATGGCGTGATCAAAATGGATACAACCGCCGCCGGGACAAGCGAGGCGGGCAAAAAAGGAATGGCGGGGGATGCCGCGGCTGCCCTTGCCCGCTTATAATGACTTCTGGAGCGGCAGGGCAACGCCCCGCCCGCTTGACCATAGGGAATACCCCATCCGCCGCTGCCTAAAGAGCGGCCGCGGCTTTTTCTGATCGATCGGACAAGCGAGGTGCTGGTCATGTTAAGAGGGTTGTACACCGCTACGAGCGGCATGTTGGCGCAAGAGCGGCGCGTCGATTGGTTGACGAACAATTTGGCGAACGCCGAAACGCCGGGATACAAAGCCGATACGGCCGCAATGAGAGCGTTTCCGGAACTGTTGATGAGCCGCCTCGAGGATCAACCGATCCCGACCGCCTCAAGGCGCGCCATCCCGACGCAAACCGTCATTGGGCCGCTCGTCACGGGTGTATATATGCAAGAGCTCATCCCGAACTTCCGCCAAGGGGATGTGAAAGAAACCGGCTTGGCGACCGATATCGCCCTTGTGGACGGACAAGTCCCCGTCGACCGGGCGAGCGGCCAGCGAGGCGCGCTGTTTTTTGCCGTCGCCAACGGTCAAGGGGAGGTCCGCTACACAAGAAACGGTCATTTCACCTTGAGCCCGGACGGCTACTTGACGACGCAAGAGGGCTGGTATGTGCTTGATGCCAATGGCGAGCGCATTCCGCTCTCAAGCGAGCGGTTTGCCGTCCGCGACGATGGAACGATCATCGATGAGAATGGGACGGCCACCCGTCTCGGCGTTGCATTCGCCGCCAATCCGCAAACGTTGGTCAAGGAAGGAAACGGCTTATTCCGCAGCACGACAGGGCCGTTGCCGCAGGCGCCCGGCAATGTGACGTATACGGTGAAACAGCGTTTTCTCGAGCGGTCGAACGTCGACATTGAGCGGACGATGACCGATTTGCTCGCCGCCTACCGCACGTTTGAAGCGAACCAAAAAATCGTCCAAGCGTACGACCGCAGCTTGGACAAGGCCGTCAACGAAGTCGGCCGCCTGAAATGATGACGAAAGGGGGACAAGCCCGTGCTCCGCTCGATGCTCACCGCCGCCAACACGATGAACGCTTTGCAGCAGCGGCTCGATACGATCAGCCATAACATCGCCAACAGCAACACCGTCGGCTTTAAACGGCGCGAAGCGAGCTTTGCCGAGCTCTTGACCCAACAAATCGACCGCCTGCCGAACGACGAAGCGCCCCGGCAAACGCCGGCGGGCGTGCGCTATGGCAACGGGGCGCGTCTCGCTTCGACGATGCTCATCACCAAGCAAGGCGCGCTGGTGGAAACCGGCCGCCGCTTGGATTTTGCCTTGACGGCCGAAAACCAATGGTTCCGCGTCCGTCTGGCCGATCAAAACGGCGCGGAAACGATCGGCTACACCCGCGCCGGCAACTTTTCGCTTGCGCCCATGAACGGCGAGCTTGCTTTGACGACAAGCGACGGCCTGTTTGTGCTTGATGAAAGGAACGCGCCGATTGTGCTTCCCGCCGATGCGCATGACGTGCAGATGTCCCCGACTGGGACGTTGACGGCAACCAATACCGACGGCCGCGTCGTCGCCCGCGTCAATTTGGGCGTCACCATGATCCGCCGTCCGCAGCTTCTGGAAGCCCGCGGCGGCAATGTCTATGCGCTTCCCAACGTCCCAGGCGCGGCCGAAGAACTGAACGGCAGCTTGCGCGGCCAAATCAGCGTCAAGCAAGGCGCGCTCGAACAAGCGAACGTCGACCTTGGCGAGGAAATGGTCGGCCTGATGGCGACAAGCCGAGCGTATCAGCTCAACGCCCGCGCCGTTTCCATCTCCGAACAAATGCTCGGGCTGATTAACGGCATGCGCTCCTCATAAGGAGGATCGCGATGAGTGACGAGAGGCATCAAGAACCTATGCGCTCGCCGTCTTCCCGGATGGCGAGGCGGAAAGGCCGAGTAAGAAAGAGCCCGCCGACTCCCGCCGAACCGGAAGCCAAAGCCCTTCCGCCGGAAGGGGAGGCGGCCGCGCCGCGCCGGTTCGTCCGCACCCGGCTCATCCCGATCTGGCTTCGGCTGATCATCGTGATCGTCTTGATGGCCGCAAGCCTCGCCGCCGGCGCGGTCGTCGGCTACAGCGCCATCGGCGATGGGAAGCCGCTCGATGTATTCCGCCCGTCCACGTGGAAGCACATCATCGATATCGTCGAGAAAGGAACGGATCGCGGCTGATGAAGCCGCCAAACGAGAGAAAGGAGTTTGTCCATGCTTGACATCCAGCAAATCCAGTCCATCATCCCGCACCGCTATCCGTTTTTGCTTGTCGACCGCATTCTGGAAATCGAAGAAGGCAAGCGCGCCGTCGGCATCAAAAACGTCAGCGCCAACGAATCATTTTTCGCCGGCCATTTCCCGGAATACCCGGTCATGCCCGGCGTGTTGATCGTCGAGGCGCTCGCCCAAGTCGGCGCCGTCGTCCTCCTGCAAAGCGAGGAAAACCGCGGCCGCCTCGCCTTCTTCGCCGGCATCGACAACTGCCGTTTTAAAAAGCAAGTCAAACCGGGCGACCAGCTCCGCTTGGAAGTCGAAATCCTCCGCGCCCGCGGCGCCATCGGCAAAGGCAAAGGCATCGCCACCGTCGACGGCGAGCTTGTCTGCGAAACGGAGTTGATGTTCGCTCTTGGCGACAAACGAGCTGACTGAACAAAACGCGTTCCTTCGGGGAGCGCGTTTTTTTGTCGGCTGCGCTATATAGCGTGCGAATGAAAAGTTTCTTTCTGGGAAAGATAAACAAGGACCGGCCTTACATAAGGTCACCACAACCAATAGAAAGGAGCAGATAGGATGAAGAAAAAAGCGTTGCTGATCCGGCTGTTCAGCGCCCTTGTCGCCCTCTTTTTAGCGGCTGGATGCAATATGAACCGCGACAACAACAATCCGCCGCCGCCGAACAACAACCAAAACGATGTCAACGATCAAGACATGAACCCGGCTGATGACATCAACCAAAACGATAACGTCGACAACGACAAAGACAATGACGGCATCCCGGACAACCGCGATACCGATTTGAACGACAACCAAAACAATCAACTCCCGCCGGGAGACGATACGAACAACGGACCGGGCGACGACGAACGTGACAGAGTGCCGGACCGCGAAGACCCGATTGAAGATCCGCGGGATGCGAATGACAAAGACAATAAAGATGAATAACCGCATGGAAGCTGCCTGTTCGGCAGCTTTTTTTGATTTGTGGAAATTGGGGACGATTTCTGTTAGATATAGTACACTGCCCGTGCTCGGTGCTGTCAGCATGATCGTGGTGGATCTAAATCAAAACATGAAACACCAAGCCGCCATTCCGTAAACAAGAGGTGAAACCATAGGTTCGTAAAACAGGAAAGCACGCCACAAAAGCGAAATGGAAGCTGATCACCGTCGACAACCCAAAATCGCCCATCGCGGAACAGTATCGGACGATCCGAACAAAGCTCGCCAAGCACTTCATCGCCCAATGAAAACGCGCACCTCTTAAGGTGCGCGTCGCATTTACTTCGCCGCCGTCGCTTTCAGCTCCAGATGCTCTTTCAACTCATTCGAAATCGCCAGCCGTTCGCTCTCCGGCACGATCAAGTAATAAATGCCGTTAATTTTCGTCCCCTGGCCGGTGATGTGGAGCTGTTTGATCTGTTTGCGGGCGCCTTTGTAATTCGCTTGAATTTCTTTCATTTCCTCAAACGTCAAGTTCGTTTTCACGTTTTTCCCGATCGCTGCGAGCACATCGCTGTAATTCGTGAGCGACGAGAAGCTTGCGCCTTTCTCAATAATCGCTTGAATGATTTGTTTTTGGCGGTCCTGGCGTCCGAAATCGCCGCGCGGGTCCTCTTTCCGCATGCGGGAGTATTTCAGCGCTTCGTCCCCGTTCAACGTAATCTCGCCTTTCGGGAAGTGCGTTCCTTCATACGTAAAAGCGAACGGGTTGTTCACCGTCACTCCGCCGACCGCATCGACGATGTCGCGGAAGCTTTCCATGTTGACCTTAATGTAATAGTCAATGGGAATATCTAAAAAGTGTTCCACCGTCGCCATCGTCATCTCCACTCCGCCAAAGGCGTACGAGTGGTTGATTTTATCTTTCGTCCCTTTTCCGATAATCTCCGTTCTCGTATCGCGCGGCACGCTCACCATGTCAATCGACTGTTTGTTGGGATTCACCGTCATCACAATCAGCGTATCCGCGCGCCCACGATCCCCTTTGCGTTCATCAACGCCGATCAACAAAATGGAAATCGGCGTCTTCCGTTCAAACGAAACGTCTTCTTTCCGCTTCTCCGACTTCCAGTTGACGTCCTCGTGCATTTGGTTCGCCGTCTGTTTCACATGATGATAAATGGAATAGGCGAATATTCCTGTTCCAACAAACAGCGCAACAAACGCCCCCACAATCCAGCGTAGCCATTTTTTCCTCTTTTTTCGACGTTCTGCTCTCATGGACTCTCTTCCTTTTTCATTTAGAAATTTTCGTGTACACCATTTCGATTATAGACCGTTTTCCAAGAGAAGACAACAGGGCCGTTCCGCCTGCAGGCAGCGTACGACGTCATCCACAAGGAATATGACACCAACATGGTTTACTATTTCCAAGAAAACGCGAAATGCTCATTCGTAGCCAAGCCGTGTTCCGCAACGAGCCAGAGCGGGTGAAAAGGAAAAAGTTCTTTAGCTTAGCCTCTTTTGAAAATAAAAGGTTCGTTATCAAAAGTGTGAGTAAAATATTTGTGGGCGACATTCAGGAATGATTCCCGACGAGGGTTGCGAATTTTTGTTTGCCACGCTCGTCGGGGCCACCAAGCGAAGCGCGGTAGGAAAAAGCAAATCTCATACAAAAAGGACTCTCTCCCTGCTATGATGGTGATAGGCAACATCAACAAAACAGGAGGGAGAGAGTCCATGAAGATTCAACAACATCTTACCACAGAATGGCCTTTATGAAAAGAGTTGGAGGATCCATTATTTAGAACTCTTCAAAAGGTGTTCGCTGTCTTCATGCCGTGTTTCCAACAGTCATCAGGGACGCCGATTGATCAAGAGTTGTCGGTGCTTCGGGATTTTGGTTAGATGTAAAAAATGGAATACAATATCATCACCTCAAGATGAGGGATGAGAGTCCAAAAGCGCTTACGATATAAATCTCTGAAAATGGTTCACTAACCGGTGATTGACAACGCCCGTAGTGAACCGAAAAAAGTTCTCCACAAAGTCTTGACTAACCCATCAATGACAGCGACCTTGCTTATACCTATCCGATAATCTTATAATTACAAAGAGAAAGCATAAAAAAAGCCCATTAGGCTTTATACTTAGCTAAAAATAAACTATACCAGCCTTTTATTTTCGTTAATTACTGTATCATTGTTTCAATGCGGACAATGAGATTTGACTCAGTTCTAAATGATTAAATTCTGCTTAACTTAGGGGGGAATTAAGTTGTTGACTGGTTTCAAAGCAGCTTTCAATGCACGAGATGACTTAAAAAAATACGGAGACAATGCTTTACTCCTTTTTGCACTTCAACTTCGTTTCCAAATTGAGAACATTGATAGTGTGGCTGTCAACTCCCTAACAGATGGAAATGATGATAAAAAATGTGATTTGGTGTACGTAGATGAAGACAACGGATATATAATCGTAGCGCAGAGTTACTATAGTCAAAATACAGCAAAATTAAGTGCTAAAGCAAACAAAGCAAGCGATCTCAATACGGCTGCTTCTTGGCTCTTCAACCGTTCTATCGATGATTTGCCAGAAAGATTAAAGCCTGCAGCTGTTGAACTTCGTTCAGCGCTTTCAGCAAATAAAATTTCCTCTGTACAGTTTTGGTACGTCCATAATCTCCCTGAATCAGAAAGTGTGAAAGATGAATTAAAAACTGTTGAGGCAACAGTAAAGAAGCTTGTTGAAAGTAACTTTCCGGATTCAGAAGTAACCGAAATAAAAGCGGTAGAGGTGGGACAAAGGACTTTAGATGAGTGGTATAGATCGCTAACAAATCCAATACTAGTAGGAAATTCTTTTCGTGTCCCAATTCCATATGGCGGCTTCAAAATTTCAGGGGAAAATTGGGATTCCTTTGTGACTACTATACCTGCAAGTTGGCTTTACGATGTATTTTCTCAGCATAAGGATGCTCTGTTCTCTTCTAATATACGTGGTTATTTAGGAAGTCGGAAGAGTAAAAATAATATTAACAATGGAATTAAACAAACGGTGGGACAAGATCCGGGGCATTTCTGGGTTTTTAATAACGGACTTACTGTCTTAGTTCATGATTTTAAACTACTAGAAGATGACTCAATATTGTTTATTACTGGTCTATCGATCGTGAACGGGGCACAAACAACGGGAGCAATTGGCTCATTAAATACTAGACCTTCTCAAAACGCCATGGTTCCTGCCCGCTTTGTCAAATGTAGCGATGTTAAGACAGTAAAAGGAATCATCGAATACAACAATAAACAAAATCCAGTTGAACCTGCGGATTTTAGAAGTGGGGATCCTATTCAACGTCGTTTATGTGAAGAATTCAAAAAAATTCCATCTGTTACCTATCTCGGAGGAAGAAGGGGTGGTGCCGAAGACGTGATACGAAGACAACCTAATCTATTACCGTCAGATACTGCGGCTCAAGTTCTTGCTGCATTCCATCAAGAGCCGATTATCGCCTATCATGAAAAATCTCGAATTTGGATAGAAGACGGCCTCTACTCTAGATTTTTTTCAGAGCAAACTCATGCTGACCACATAGTTTTTGCGTATTCACTGCTTCGGGCTATTGAAAACAAAAAGCAAGAATTGATAAGTAAAGACGGACTAACTCAAAACGAGCAAAGTCAATTAGAGTTTTTAAGATATCGCGGCGCTACACTTTTATTAACTGCAGCTATAGCTAGTTGTTTAGAAACATTGCTTGGACGAGCAATTACGAATTTGTTTGATGTTTCGTTCGGAAATGCGACTTCCCCTGAAGAAGGCGAGCAATATTGGAAACCAATAGTTGAACTAACTATACCATTCAGCAGCCAACTACTCCCATCTATAAAGAAAGGGCTAAAAAATAGTGAAAATATAAAAGCAGCTATTAAAAATTTCCAAGATATGGTTGGTAGTATCGTTGGGTCTTGTAGGATTTCCGGTAATATAAAAGTACTTGATGATTTCTCTTCGAAAGTAAGGCTAAAAAGATAAGCGCATAAAAGGGCACTATCATATATTGTAAAAAAATTATATGAAGAACGATTTTATTCGTCATAAAATCGTTCTTCTACACGAGTGCTGATTATCCAAAATTATATACATGCTCATTGAAAAGTTAACCTTCGTATAAGCGGTGCTCACTTTGGTTATCCTGTTCCTAAGGAAAACCATGGAAAAGGAAAGGGGGCATTCATGAAACGCCTCAACATCACCAACGATCACGGATGGACGCCACGGGAACTTCGCAAGCAGGAGCGAAACATCCATGTCTTGAGATCCACCTGGTCCGAGGTCGGCCGTCAAAAACGAGTGCCGACGCCGACATTCGGCCATCATGCCCGTGTTTCGGTATTTGGCTCCGTGAATATCCACGATGGGGACGCCGTGGTTCATCAAGCGGAGGCCACCAATGCCACGACGTTCCTAGGTTTCTTGCTATAAATTAGCACATTATTTCAGAATCCTTTTTTAAGTTATTTCAGATGGATTCCGAAAGAATGTGCAAAATGTTTGCGAATTATTCCGGATTTTGCACATTCTTTCGGAATGTTTGCACGCTTTTTTAGATAAAGATTTCCAGCGCGCCTGATGGATCGATGGAAAAGAGAAGGGGCTGACTTCAAAAGTCCGCTTTTTGGCAGACTTTTGGGCCAGCCCCTTTGTAGATCAAATACATACTGCGTGATGGCGTCTTGTTTAGAAGCAGGAAAGCTTATTTTCGCATATGTAGATCCCGAGTTCGACAGTCACTAGGCAAACAAAATACCTCTCGCCCCTTGATGCAAAAGGGACGAGAGACATTTGGGCACACTTTGGGCGTGTATCTAGGCGCGAGGATAGATGCCTAGGATCTTCGGAGGAGGCTCCAGCCCTAGAGCCGCAAAGAGTTGCGCTTGTTTGGCCGTCAGTTCAGTCCGTTGATGCAGGTCGCCGTTTTTGGAAGAAAAATGACCAAGCATGAGACGCTCACATTCGTCTCTTACTTTTGGCCATGAATCATGAGTCAGGAGAAAGGAATCGCGAAATGCTTTTGGCCAGACGCTCCAAGACAGCGCGATCCACCTCGTCTTCGCGCCCAAACGAATAAATCACCTTCGCTTTCGCATATTTGGCCTTCGGATCCCATTCGTTGTGAGCAAGCTGGAGATACGCCACGGTCGTTCCGTCTTTGTTTTTGCGTGTTACTCGTCGTATGTACATGCCTATATTATAAACGATATTAGGCTTTTTTAAAATGATAAATTGTCAAGTCGTGTGCCTATGAAATTCAGCTCTTTTTTCTAGGATCCGTATGGCGAAATCCTTGATATAACAGCATTTTGGCCATTTTCATTTGCCTAAAATGGCCTCAAAACTGTCGAACTCGGGTAAATCGTCTAGAACGAAAAGCCCTAGATGGCTGAAATCCTTTTCTTTTCATAATAGGAGCTTTCAATCGACGATTCTCCTTTCGTTTCATATGCCATCACCACCTAAAAAGGGTAGTAAATCAACGACTTTTATACATGGTGATAAGAGAAAAAGCCTCACTCGTCAAGTACACGTTATGGTGATGAACCTTGCTCGAAAGAGGAAATGACATTGCGTTTAACCCATCGCGATAAAAAGAAATGTTTAAACAGCGATTTGCTAAATCAGGCTGCCATTTTTTATGATATTATCTAAAAAAAGAAGGTGGAGGAGTGTAGAATGAGAGAAGAAGAGTTCCGAAAATTCTTAATGAACGACGGCAATATAAAAAGCAAAGTGAAAGCAGTTAATTCAAGAGTAGCAAAGGCTTTAAGGGTCGAACGAGAGCTGAATGTCAATTTAGACGACATTGTGAAAAATGATGAAGCCATGTACCATTTGTTGCTGCAAATTCAAGAAAAGCTTAATGATAGATTATACCATAATGCTTATCAAAAGTAACTATTCAGCCCGTACATAGAAAAAATTTACGAGAGCCGGTTTGTTCGTACCTTCCTTGTCTATACTAATTACCATCATAGACATGGGAGGTGAACACAATGGCAAATGTTGCTTTTGGCTTCCAAGAAGCGGTCTTCACACTCGAAAGCATGGTGGCAAACATCGAACGTCAAGCACAGACCATCGAAAAACTCATCAACGAAAATAAACAGTTAAGACAAGAAAACCAGCAATTGAAAGCACGTATTGCAGAATTAGAAGCCCGTACGAAAAAAAACAGTACGAATAGTCATTTACCGCCGTCCTCTGACCGGTTTGGGGCGAAATCTCCTTCTCGCCAACCGTCGGAGAAACGGCCGGGAGGACAGCCAGGGCACCAAGGAACGACGCTCCGCCAAGCACCGAATCCTGACCATCGAGTCCTTCACCGTGTGACCCAATKCAAAGGATGTGGTCCCTCTTTAG